>VBKE01000322.1 GCA_005879605.1 Deltaproteobacteria bacterium | reverse complement strand
TGCAGGATGATTTCCAGCGCCTCGGCGTAGACGTTTTGCGCTTTCTTAGGATCTTGGCCGTAGAATGCGATCTCCATAGGCGAGGAGCCGCGGCCGAAGCCGATATCGAGCCGTCCTCCGCTCAGTTGATCCAGCATGCAGATCTCCTCGACGAGCCTCAGAGGATGATGCAGTGGCAGCGCATAAACTAATGGGCCAAAGCGCAATCGATGCGTGCGCTGCGCGACCGCGGAAAGAAACACGGTCGGTGACGGCGCCATCCCGAGCGGCGTGGAGTGGTGCTCGGCCACATGGTACGCGTAGAAGCCCGCCCGATCATAGGCCTCGATGAGTTTCAGGCGCGATTCATAAAATTCTTTCAACGGTGCACTGCCGCGGTCTAGATGATCGAACACGCCGAATTCCATGCGGTATCTTTATTCCCGTTCAGTCAATTAACAGCGCGGCTTTTGATTGTCGCCGAGGTGATCAACGCACCTTATTTAATCGGCAGATCCGAGGCCAGAGTTCCCCGCGTGCCCCAGTCCTCTTTGTCGATATCGTGAAAGAGAACGTGGAGCGACTCGGGTTTGACGTTGACGACCTCTTGGAAATCTTTGGCGATCCTTTCGACGAGCTGCTTTTTTTGCAATTTGCTTCGCCCTTTGTACATGTAGATTTGCACGACTGGCATATTCCCCTCCGTTTTGTTCTAAAGTCTATGAACGCTAACTTATCTTATGCGTCAGCGAAGTCTCAGGGCCTGAGTAGCGTTTCGTTGCCAAAGTAAAACTTTTGTCCGGATCCCTGATCCTGAATCGCGCGCGATTCTCATATTGTTTTGCTGGCGATGTCAAGTTCCGCCTCCCACCAAAGACGCGAATTTCGGCTTGACAGAGATGGTCCTTTAGTATGAAAATGCAGCCCATACTACAGGGGAGAGAGCAATCATGGAAAGAGCTGTACCCAGCCGGTTAGGTGTCGCGCTACCGGAACCGGTTTCGTTTCTCATCAAATCAGGGATTTTTTTGCTGGCATCTGGAGCGATCCTTTACGTGCTGTTAGCCGCCGGCTATCCAGCGGTCCATGACACACTCCACAATTTCCGACACGCTCTCGCCATCGTTCCTTGTCACTGAGAACTCTCGCCGCGGTTCTTTCGTACCTTGTCTTGCTAATTTTTCCCACCGTTCTGTGGGGTCAAGGCTTAGACATTCAATTCAAAATCTCACCGCCGATGGAGCGGCTTCGGCCGTTTTCTGATCCGGCGACACTCTCGGTTAGGGTTGCGAAGTCTGATGGAAGGGCGATCGAGCAGGGGTGGGTGACTATTCGGGCCGAGGCTCCCAAGCGGAGGTGGTATCTCTCGACGGACTTTCCCGCAGTCGAGGGATCCTCTTTGGTGCAGATGCAATTGCCGCTCAGACAGGGAAAGGCGGAGTGGAAATATCTGTTTCCAATACGCGGTGAGTATCGAATGACCGTCGATGCGGCTACACCGGACGGAAGCAAGGCTACTAAGAGTTTTCAAATTTCAATCCGCGAAAATGAAAGAAAGTGGCTTTTACTGGGCGTATTTACATTCTGTCTGTTCGCGTCGGGCGTCATTGCAGGAAGGATCTTTACCGGAACGCGAACGACTTCGTCAGTGAACCTACGCGCTTGCCTGTTGATCTCGGTTTATTGCCTTGGGTTCTTGACTGGAAATGCCAACGCGCAGGAAAAAGAAATGGCTAATTACGTTTCGCGCTTGGAAGTGGATCCGCCGACCGTCGGCAGAATGAGCGTTGTTCGCTGGAGTCTTACTGGAACTAAGGGAGAACGAAAGCTCGCGGCGAGGCTGACCTTGACCATCACTCACCTGGAAAAAGGTAAGAGTGTTTTTTCCATGGAAAACGTTCCGGTGGCCGGCGAGTTTTCAATGCAATTCCAGTTTACCGACGGAGACGAATACCGAGTCGCAGCGGTCGCTGGTCTTTACGGCGGAGAGACCGTTCGCGCAGAAAAAATCGTATCAGTTACGCCGGTGGAGCCGCCTGTTAGTGCGATGATTCCCGCCTTAGCGTTGTTCCTGGCCGTTACTGCTCTGGGGTTAGGCGTGGGAAGATGGAGTAAGCGTAGTGTAACGGCTTTGTAGTTCAGCCGAGCAGCACGCCTGTCGATAAGCAAGAAAAATTCGAACCGCTAGGGGACGGCGCTCTCTAAATAAAACCAAGATGCCTGGTCACCTGTGGAGCCGGATACCTGGCCCGGATTATTCGGATGCAAGGAGAAAGTATCACACACTGTAGCGCGAGGAGTAAGCCTCGGAGCGAGCGGGCACAGGAGCGTAAAGGCGCGCCGACATGTATGGTGTTTGGCTATAAGCTCGCTTCCTCACTTCACCACCTGGATATGCAGGCCTCCTCAAGCTACAGACCCATTGCCCGCGACCGGAGAGGCTTGCCGCTCGGTCGGTGTATGGCGTGAATAATCCGGGCTAGTTCTCGGAAACGTCGATCAGAACGCCATCCGGATCGGCCATCTGGAACTGGCCGAAGCAGCATTTAGCGAATAACTTCTGCCTGACCTCGCGCTCCGGGTTTTTTTCCGGGCGGTCGTCTTTAGGCGGCGAATAGGTTTGAGCGTGCTTCTCGAGATCGGCCTTGAACGCTGACATGCTCTCCACTTTGAAGCCGATGTGATCGAGGGCGGGGCGCTCGATTCCCGAGCCCAGAAAATCGGTAATTTGCCAAGGCATAATTGCAAGCGTGACTTTTCCGTCGGAGAGATAGTGATTGGGATCGTCTGCGGGCTTCTCTAATTCGGTGAGATCGAAAACGGTGCGGTAGAACTCACCGATTTCGTCCGGTTGCACTACGCGCAATGCAAAATGGCTGATCTGGCGTGCTCTTTGCTCGTCTTTGTCAAGGTATACGTCAGTGCGGTTTTCCATTCCATGCTGTGACAGATCGAAGACGTTACCTGCCGGATCGTGGGTGCTGATGCCGGCAAAGGGCCGGTTGCCGGGGCGTTTGAGCACTTGGACCCTGGGATATTTCTCCTTGAGCCGCGAAAAGACCAACTCAACATCTTGTACTTCGAATCCAAAATGATCGAAACCGGCTTGGCGTCCCGGAGCCCGCGGGTTGAGATTGAGCCCGATGTAACCGTCGCGAACAACCACAGCGCCACCGGCGCGCGCAAGTCCTGACCGCTTCATACCGAAAAGGTCCCGATAAAAATCTCCTTCATGATTGACGTTGCTGCTGACGATGGCCATGTGCTTTATTTGTGCAAACATGGGGGCTCCTTTGTGTATGAGATGAAGTTAAACTAGTCGAAGCGCGAGTAAGTTGTCAACTGAAGAATGGAGTACTGGAGTGATGGAATTCGGAATACCAATACTCCAACACTCCATCACTCCAATGGGCAAAAGGCGCGCGAAGGTTATAAGAATCGTGAGAATCCCGCCTCCAACTTCAAGCAAACGTACCTAGACGTTCACCACTACAACTCCCTTGGGTTCGAGGTAATAGTCGAGCGCTTCAGGGCCGTGCTCGCGGCCGACGCCGCTTGATTTCACGCCGCCGAAAGGAAGCTCGTCATAGCCGTAGTGGAGCGAGTTTACCCAGACGTTGCCGGCCTGGAGCTTGTCGATCGCTTTGTTCGCGTAGATAAGATTGCGCGTCCAGATCGAAGAGCCAAGACCGTATTCCGACGCGTTGGCCTTTTCGATCGCTTCGTCGATGGTTTTGAAAGTGTAAACCGGCAGGGCTGGACCGAAAACTTCTTCTTTGGTGACGCGCGCGTCATCAGGAACGTTGCTGAGAAGCGTCGGCATATAAAAATGACCCCTGTCCAGATCGCCGCCTTTGGGTCGCTCGCCGCCAACTAGAGTCTTGGCGCCGCGGGACTTGGCGTCTTCCACTTGCTCCTCGACTTCTTGTCGCTGGGACTCGAGATGAATCGGGCCCATTCGGGTTTCTTTGCTCATGCCGTTGCCGACGGTCTTTTTCTTGAGGATTTCCACCAATCCGCCGACGAATTTTTCCGCGATGGATTCATGGAGAAACAAGCGCTTCACGCCAAGACACATCTGGCCGCAGTTGAAAAAGCGGCCGACGTCGGCCATTTTCACGGCCATATCGAGATTGGCGTCTTCCATGACGATCATCGGATCGCTGCCGCCAAGTTCCAACGTGACGCGTTTGATCTCGCGTCCGGCAACTTCCATGACGTGCCGCCCGACGGGAGTCGAGCCGGTGAAGGCGATGCGGCGAATGCGTGGATTGCGCAGAATCTCTTCACCGACGGTGCCGCCGGGTCCGGTGACGACGTTGACGGCGCCTTTGGGCAACGACTTTTGCGCTTTGCCTTCGCCGTAGGTTGCTTGCTGAATCAATTCAATCGTCCGGACGGTTGCAAGGGGAGTGGTACTGGCGGGTTTGATAATGATCGTGTTGCCCGCCGCCAATGCCGGACCGAGCTTGGTTCCCATGAGAGTCAGTGGAAAATTCCACGGCACGATCCCGCCGCAGATGCCGATGGGCTGGCGGACGACCATACCGTATGCGCCCTTTTGCGGCAGCGGGACGTGAGAGCCGCGAACCTTGGACGCGAGACCGGCGTAGAACTCCAAACCATGAAGGAGGTGATGAATTTCCAAGCCGGATTCGAATAAAGTCTTGCCTTGCTCTTGTGTCAATAGCTGGGCGATTTCGCCGCTGTTCTTCTTGATCAGCTCGCACGCACTCATGAGCGCGCTGCCGCGGTCCTCGGCGGTGGTATCGGACCATTCTTTGAATGCGGTCTCAGCCGCTTGTATGGCCTGCTTTACGTCTTCGACTGTGCCCCTCGGAACCTTATCGACAGCCGCGCCCGTCGCGGGATTGCGGACCTCGTAGGTCTCTCTGCTCACGGAGTCAACCAATTCGCCGCCAATTAACATCTTTGCCATCAACTAACCTCCATTGAAAGTTTCGTAAGAATTATCCAAATAATTACTTTCCTTTAAATTGGGCCGTTCTCTTTTCGAGATAAGCCTTGACGCCTTCTTGTCCGTCTTCGCTGCCGAAGGCCTGGGCGAGCAGCTCCCGCTCGAAAGCTAATCCATCGGGCAGCGATAGCTCGAGACCGGTTTGGATCGCTCGCTTGACTTTGCCGACCGCCAAACTGCTCTTGTTCGGCACGATAAACTGGCGCGCATAATCCATGACCTGTTCCATGAAATTTTCGCGCTCGTAAATGTAATGGACGAGCCCCATGTCGAGAGCTTCCTCGAAAGCGATGGTTTTTCCCGTGGCGCAGAGCTCCATGGCTCGGGCTTTTCCCACCAGGCGGGGCAAACGTTGCGTGCCGCCCATGCCGGGCATGACGCCGAGATTGATCTCGGCTAAGCCGACGCGACCGCCTTCCTTTTTGGCGATGCGGATGTCGCACGCCATGGCGATTTCGAGCCCGCCGCCAACAGCGTGACCGTTGATAGCTGCGATAACAAGCTTGGGAGTATTTTCAAGGCGCGTGAGGACTTCGTGGCCGTGGAGAGCGAAGTTGTTCTTAAAAGAGAGGGATTTGCTGGATAGCATGTTGATGTCCGCGCCGGCGGAGAAGAACTTTTCTATTTTGCCGGTGAGCACGATCGCGTGGACGTTGTCGTCAAAGCGAGCTTCGAGGATCGCTGCATCCAGTTCCTTCAAAAGCTCGGTTGTGTAGCTGTTGACCGGTGGCCGGTTGATCTCCAGTACGGCAATGCCGTTGTCTACGCGGTATTCGATCATTTTCCCGTCTGCCATATTTCGATCCTCCTGGTTTCAGCTCATTCTTTTCCCTTAACTGGCATCCCTCTACAAGTCAAGTGCGCGAAGCTCTCTTTTGAGGTGAAAATCAAGTTAGAATCCGAGCTAATAACGGATAATTTTATAACATAACGGTTCGCGTCTGTTCAGCCAGTTGGAGAATCAAATGGAAGTAACACTTGATATAATGAAAGAGTCGCGGAGCGAGTCTCAACCCGGTTGGAAAGTCAGCGGAACTGTGGCATGACTAGTCAAACTCAAACATCGAAGGAGGCAGTATGAACGCAAGACCAAAAAGAAAACCAATCAAATGGCCGGATGGCGCGCGCATCGCCATCACGCCGTGCGTGGCGTTTGAAACCTGGCCGGAAGATCTCGGCGGCCCGTTTTCCCAGCAACAACAGAATCGCCGCGGCTGGCCGAAGAATGCGACGACCAAAAAGGACCTGTCGGTCATCACCGATCGTGAATTCGGCGAACGCGTTGGAATCTACCGTTTTCTCGATATACTGGAGCAAGAGAAAATTCAGACTTCGTTCTTCCCTACCGGAATAACGGTTCAAAATTATCCGGAGATCTTCAAGGAAATCGTTGCGCAGGGCCACGAGGTCGGGACGGAAACGTGGATTCATGACTACAGCTACATGAAAAAACGCGATAAAGAGAAGAAGGATCTCCAAAAAACCGTTGACATGGTAAAAAAAGTTGTCGGCAAAGCGCCGGTGGGCTATCTTTCGACCGGCATTTCGCCGAGCGTGAACACCCCGGACGTCATCGTCGAATGCGGCTACACTTACTGGATGGACCCGCAGCACCAAGAGACGCCCTACACGCTCAAGATCAAGGGCAAAGAGCTAACTATCCTGTCGTATTTTCAGGACCTCAATGACTACTCCAGTTATCAGCGAGCGGGGAGAACACCGAGAGATCTCCTGCAGATGTGGAAGGACTGCTTCGATTGTCTCTACGAAGAGGGTGAGACGGATCCCAAGTTCATGATCTGGGGGAATCACCCGTTTGTCGGCGGGCGGCCTTTCCGCGCACATCTCCTCCGCGAGTTTATCCGATACGCTAAGAGTCACAGCAAGGTCTGGTTCGCGCCGGCCGGCGAGGTCGCCAAATGGTACCGAGAAAATTACCGCGATGCTCAAGTCGAAGAATGGCCAAACTTCGCCTTTGCCGGACGGCCGGGAAAACTCACCGACCTCACCAAACCATAATAAGTTCGCGCATGCCGGTTGGCGCCACAGAGGAATATTTCTTTGGCGAAGAAAAAATCTCACGAAGAAGAGATCCGGAGAGGCGCCGTTGCGCTCCAACAAAAAGGAGTGGCGATGGATGATGTCTCTCCGGCTCTTGTCCCGCGCTTGAAGGCGGAGTTCCGGCAGGGGAAAGAGATCGATCTGGCGATTATCTTTGCTTTAGGAAAGATCGTCGATCCCACGGCCGTAGAAGCCCTCGCTGCAATCGACAAACAGACGACAGACAAAGAGATTAAGAAAGAGATCAAGCGCTCCTTCTTTAAATTGGCGCAAAGAGGGCTCGCAATCCCGCGGGAAGAAAGCTCTGAAGCGAGGTCGCCGACCGCTCTCTTTGATCGAACGCCGGAGATTGAAGCGTATATGTCTTCCGTGGACGGAGCCGGGGGCAGATTGATCTGGATTGCCAAGCCTCAACCGAACCATGGATTGCAGGTGATCCAAGCGATGGTCAATGACCGCGAGGGACTTCAACGGATCGTCGGAGCGCAAATTCGCCGCAAAGAGCTGCGGAAGATGGCTCAGGAGATTGAACAGCAACATGGCGTTGCCATGATTCTCATCCCCTGGGAGTATGCCGATGAGTTGGTTTATGAGGGATTCGAAAAGGCGAAGTCTCATGGACGGAGCGGCGGGCTAGAAAATTTCCACGAAATCCGCTCCGTCGTGAGTACGGCAAGACCAAAAATCCAGCAACATCCCATCTATTCCAAACTCAACTCAGAGGTCGTGCGCGAGGGAGCCTGGCGCGAGCTGTCCCGCCGGTTGCTCGACGAACCAGAGTTCCGCTTCTGGATTTTAGACGACGATTTCGCGCAGTCGTTTTTGTCCCAGTTGCAAGAAGCGCAAACGAGCCGGCTCGTGCTCAATCCGATGCAAAAAGAAGAGCGCTTGGCGAGCATAGTGCGTGATGCCGTAGAGGCCCTTTGCGCGGGCGAAATGGGAAAACTAATGCAGCGCCGCATGGAAGACATGGCGCTTTATCTTTTCGAGACCGGCAGGGCGGAGCTCGCTCAACTCGCCCTCGCCGTAGCTCTGCAGATCAAAGAAGGGGCCCCGGGACCGCTTGACGTCTCCTTTCTTACGGGTCTGGTGCAAAAGAGTTTCGCCTTCCATATTTCACAAGAAAAGACAAAGGCGGAAGAGGAAACTTCGCTGATCGTCAAGCCTTAGCTCAGTGCTTGGGTAGTAAAGTTAAATTCACCCTTGACCCACCCAGACCTTGCCCAGTTTATCGAAGGGGCGAACGGTATCACTATCGAGATGACGCTTGGTTCCGTTCATGCTGAGCCGTGTCGAAGCGTGGATCATGTGCTGACTTCACTCTCGCACTACGTTACGCCAGACGCTCTCGGCTGCAAATGTCCAGGGCCATGAGGACATAAATCTGCGCTGCTTTGACCATCACGTCGATTTCGATCTCTTCACTCCGCGGCCCGATGCGCCGTCCGCGCGGGCCGATTTTGATCGCGGGTATGCCCAGCTCATTGTAGACGTTCGTATCGGTCCAGATGCTTGCGCGGTCCGGCGCTTCGTGCTTAATCTTTTCGCCAAATAGATGCTGATAGATTTCTTCCGCGGACTGGACCAGCGGTTCCACGCCTTTGCCCTCGTGCCCGAGGAGGGATTTGTAAACGTCCATCTCGTATTCGATACCCAGTTGGTTCAATGTCTGTTCCATTTGATACTTTATCGTCACCGGCCTTACCTGCGGGGGCATGCGCACGTCGACGTAAATCGCGCAGACGCCGGGAAAGTAGTTCGGCCGATAGGGCGCTCCGCCTTCGATGCCGCCGATATTGACCTTGGGGTACAGCGGGCCGGTCGGGGATTTATAAATATATTTTTCTTCGAACTCTGCCGCCCATTTCTCCAGCGCGGCGATAATCTTGGTCATCTTGACGATGGCGTTCATCTTCTCCATCGGATGAGTCGAGCGCTTGGTGCCCCAAGCCGCTTCGGCTTTACCGAAAGTCGCGATCTTGACCTGCACGACTCCGTTTTGGGTCCAAACGATATTGAGATCCGAACCGTCGGCGACAACGGCGTAATCGGTGTGCATGCCGTGTGTCAGTAAATGGCGCGTCCCTGCCCCTTCGCCGCGATACTCCTTGGTTTGCCACGGCCCGATGGGCGTGCGGGAAATTTCGCCTACCACCGCCGCCAAGACGATATCGCCTTTCAGTTTCATATCACTCTTCTTAAGGGCTTTCCCGGCCATCATGAAAGCGGCGACTCCACCTTTCATGTTCGAAATGCCCAGGCCCTGCACTTTTCCATCTTTGATGGAGCCCTTGAGTTCCGACTCGGGTTCGATGGCGGCGACCATGCGAAGATCCTCGGCGGTTCCCGTGAAACTCGTGTCCATATGACCGTTGAACCCCAGGCTGAGACCCGTGCCGTCCCCCTTGAGGATGCCTACGGCGTTCGGCCGTTCGACTTCCACGTCTTGGCGGACCGCCTTGAGACCGTTGGCTTCAAACCAGTGGAGTATGAACTCAGCTATAGCCTTCTCTTGCCCCGTGGGGCTTGGAATGCTGGTGAGATCGCAGCCGAGTTGCGCCAACTCGTCACGGTCGATCTGCGCCAAAACCTTCTTGGCTGTGTCTTTATCGAGTGCCATTGGTGACTCCTTCGAACTGTTTGCACACCAAATAACTATACACCGAAGGGCAAGTCAAATTGACATGTCGCTCACGTCTCATTCCAAGCGGAGCGAGGAATCTTTCTCGATGCTAAAAGTAGGCTCCGATTCTAAGCAAATCAGTACGGCCATAGGTCTGCTTGAAAAATCGCGCGCCGCCGGCTAGACTTCCTCTTCAATCGTTTCGACCTACTTCTCACCGATGCCATTCCACGGTATATTCCGCACCAGCTTCAGGAGATCTATGGATGCCTCCACGATCGTCATGATTATAGGGGCCGCTATTACCCTGGCGGTCGTGTCTTGGAAGTCACCCGAGGCCGCGAGCAAAGGTCTCGACGCCACGGCAGCGCTCTTTATTGAAATTCTCCCGCGCATGGCGGCTGCTTTTATTATCGCCGGTTTGATCCAGGCAGTCGTCCCTCAAGAAACGATCATTAGATGGATGGGACATGGCTCGGGGTTGCGAGGCATTTTGATCGGCATGTCGTTGGGAAGCGTGACTCCGGGTGGGCCGATGACGCACTTTCCCATCGTCGCCTCCTTTTTCAAATTGGGAGTTGGAGTCGGCCCTTTGGTTTCGTACCTGACCGCATGGTCTCTCTTCGGGCTCCAACGCATCATCATGTGGGAGATCCCGTTTCTCGGGATCAAAGTCGTCGCTACTCGATTCGCGGCGAGTTTCTTCTTCCCGCCTCTAGCCGGCTGGCTCTGCGAGTTGAGCTGGAAAAAACTGCACGCCTAAATGAAATTGACTCGCAGAGAATTTCTCGCAATGGCCGGCAGGGCGAGCGCAGCTTTGCCTTTTCTCTTGGGCCAGTCGGGGTGCACGGGCTTCGTTATCAAGACCGATCCGGAAACCGGGCTTTCTCTCGGTTATGTCGCCGGCGATGTGACTCATGATTCCGCAATCGTTTGGCTGCGAGCCCAGCCCGGGAGCCTGGTTTCTCTCCAATACGGTAAAGACCCGGCCTTAAGTGAGTTCATGTCGTTGGCTCCGATATCGGTGGAATCGGATTCGGATTATAGCGCGCGCATTAAGATTGAACGGCTTGAACCGGCGACCCGTTATTACTACCGCGCTGCGGTCGCGGGAAAAAAGCCGGGACCGATCGCGCGCTTTCTTACGGCTCCCGCACCCAACGACAATGCAATCGTGAAATTTTGTTTCAGCGGCGACACGCGGGAAAGTTACCAGCCGTTTACGATCATGGACGCGATTAGGGCCAATCAGCCGAATTTTTTTGTTCATCTCGGCGACACGATCTACGCGGACCGCAATGGCACAGCAACGCAGCTGCCTGAGTTCTGGGCCAAATACCGCGACAACCGCGATGACGCGGCGAGCCAGAGACTTTTCGCGGATACCAGTGTCTATGTCGTCTGGGATGATCATGAAGTTGCTGACAACTATGAAGGGTTCCACCCGCTGGCGGCCACGGCTCGGCGGGCGTTTTTTGACTACTGGCCGGTGGGCCGAAATTCCCAGGAGACGGATCGGCTCTATCGTTCGTTTCGGTGGGGCAAAGTAGTGGATTTATTTCTGCTCGATGCGAGGCAATATCGTGATCACAGTTCGGGCACGCTCCTGGGAAAGCAACAGAAGGAGTGGCTCTTCGATAGCCTGGCATCGTCGAGCGCCCTGTTCAAGTGTATCGCGACGTCCGTGCCCTTTTATGGAGGAGGCAGGGACCGATGGGATGGCTATCCGCGGGAGCGGGCGGAAGTGTTTCAATGGATCAACCAGAAAAAGATCAAAAACGTCGCCTCTATTTCTGCCGACGTGCATTACGCCGCCGTCACCCGACTTTCGGACCGTTTGAGACTCAAGGAAATTGTCGCCGGTCCCATGGCGGCGCCATTGAACGTTCTTGCTACGGGACTGTCAAAAAGGTTCGAATTCTTTTTCAACAAAAATTTCAACTTCGGCATGATCACGATTGATCCTAAATCCTCGACGCCGCACATGCTCGTAGAGATTCGCGATCCCATCAACGAAACTCTTTACAAGACGAGAATCGATGCTGTCTAAGAATGATCGCCTGATAACCCTGAAGAGCGCGCACTAATGCCGCCTCAGAACTTCTCATGAAGATCTGAACTTCCGCCCTTGCCTTAGCCGCCGGATCGCTGAAGAACTTTCGCGGGCGCACTGGTATCGTCGAGAACCGTAACTTCGGTTACAAAACGGCGATACCGGCAATTTCGATCAAATAATCTTCATTGGCGAGACCTTTGACGATGACCAGAGTGCTAGTCGGCGGGTCTTTCTTGTACATTCCACGGCGAACTTCATTGTAACCTTCGCGATACTGTCTGTCCGTGATATAGGTCGTCGTCATCACCAGACTATCAAGCGAACCGCCCGCGGCTTCCAGAACCGCTTTGATATTGTCGAATACTTGACGTGTCTGAGCTTTGATATCTCCCTTGCCGACCACATTGCCGTCCTTGTCAGAGGCGGTTTGACCGGCGATGAAAAGCAATTTGCCGCCTTCCGTGAGGATGGCCTGGGAATATCTTGGCCGTGGATCGTTCAAAGACTTCGGCTGGATAGTTTGTTTTGCCATTTTTTCCCCCTCCTAAGGTTCAAAAATTGGAGCATTGGAGTGATGGAGTAATAGGAATTCGAAAAATCCAGGGCTCCAATACTCGTTTATTTGCTCGGATATCGTTTCACCATCTCGTTAAAAAAGCCCTCTTTCTCCAGTTCCTGGAGAAAGCTCAAGTCAACGAACTGTTCCGGTTTGGCGTTTTTCGCTTGGGGCATCTTCTCTGCCAGCATGTCGAGCATGAACTGAATCCCTTTGAGGGTTGGGTAGGGCTTTTTCGGAATCATCTGGATGTAGCCCTGATAGGACTCTTCAAGAACGGCGGGATCATTGGTGCGCATGTATTTTGCGAAGACCCGTTGCGCCTCCTTCTTATTGGCGTAGATGAAATAAATCGCCTCCACGAATCCTTTAACAGCTGATTTTACCGTGTCCCGGTTGCTCTTGATGTAATCGCGCGAAGTCGCGAGACCATTCCCTTGAACCTCAACGTCCAGGTCGGCAATCTGGAGGAGCTCGTTAAACCCCATCTTTCTGGCCGGCGGCGCTCCGGATGAACTGAAAAAGGTCGCGTCAATTTTTCCGGTAGATAGGGCAGCCAACCGTTCCGCGTCGGGTCCGCCCGGTATGAGAGTGAGATCTTTATTAGGGTCGAGATTTAGATGCCTGGCAAGAACAATGGCGGCGTAGTGGGTGGCGGCCCCGAATCCGCTGATACCGAATCTTTTTCCTTTGAGCTGTTCGAGCTTGGTTATGCCTGGACGGGCAAACACGATCTGATCGTACTTCGTTTCAACCGCGGCGATCAGGACGAGGTTGAAGCCGGTCAGGTTGGCCTGTACGACAGTGCCAATATTTACAATCGGTGGGTCTCCGCTAGCCAACGCCTGAGTTGCGAGCTGTCCTCCGCGCAAGAAAATGGGCTCGACTTCCAGGCCATACTTTTTGAACAGCCCTTCCTCTCTCGCCACCCAAACGTTGCTCTGCCTGAAACTAAGGGACGGGTAGCCGATTCTAATCTTTTTTAGCTCTTGCGCAGAGAGCGGCCCGCAGACGCAAAGCTGAATCAACGCGCTTAATACGGCGCTTCTGAAAAACAGTTTCATAGCTCACCTTCCGCTATGCCTTGTTTTTGTCGACTGACTTTTACTTCCACCCCCGTTGTTTTTTAGCGTCATCGACGAGTGTCGTATCGACATAGCTAGTTTAAGAAGGGGTTTTCTCGCCTTCATATCTCCCTGCTTTTTCTCTCAAGTCAAACGTTTTTTCAATGGCCTGTTGGTTGATGGCGCCGTCAACAGAGAAGGGCTTGAACTCCTCAATCATGTAGCGGCGGCGGGATTAAGAGCTCATTATCGAGGAGAAGTCGCGTTAGGATTTCCCAGATGATCAAGCCGATGAGAACAAATACACAACCGCGGACCACTTCCTTTCCGGGCAAAACCTGTCTCTCTCTCGTCAGCGGTACAGTTCGGGGTCTTCGCCTGAGCTTTGGCCCGTGTGGATTTTGGGATAAACGGAAAAGCCGCCGGGTCGTCCCTGCACCATAAAATCGACGGGAATAAAATTTTGCAGCAGCGGGATCGGTAGTTGGACGCCGCCGAAAGCGCCTTTTTGATCCGTGCCGATGGCGAGTCTATCGCCCCAGAGGCCGGCGGGAAGGGCCCCTGTCATGCTGAAGCGGCTCGCCGAGATGCTTCCTTGGATAGGTGGGATTTTGTACTTGCTTCCGGGATCACGCTCGTTTTCGCTCAACAACTCATGGTCCAATACTTTTGGATAGGTGGAACCTCCGGCTTCACGTATCAATGTGAAAGTAGTGTCATCGCGATCCTCGGGCTTTTCGACTGTTCTTTCCCGGTCGCCCCTGACGATCGGCATAGGTAGGTTTTTGATTCCGCCGACGCTGTCTTTGGCGCGCTGATTTACGTCAGCCATGGCGATTTCGTGGTTTTTTTCGCGCAAGGTTACGAAGAACCGCTCGGCCATCGGTTTAGAGAGCGTGTAGCTTTGACTGCGAACGCCCCACGGTGTTTGATAATGGACCAACACCTCGTTATCGCCAATAAGAGTCACGCCGCGGTCCGCCAGCTCCATGTTTTTTGAATCGCCGTCAAACAGCGAAGCCTTCAACCCGAGCCCGCGAGGGCCGTACAGCTCCGGGTTTTCCATGAGAAATTGCTTGCTCATGCGCAGCCCGCGATTTTCGTCTTTAGCCAGCTCCGCGAGTTTCTTGGTGGCGTCGGCGGCGGCAGCGCTCTCCGGGTATTGGTCGATGACGCTGGTAAGATAATATTCCCGCGCCGCTCTATCATTGCTTTTACCGGCGGCCTCCACCAGCCTCTTTGCGGCATTTTCTTTGATCGCCGCGATTTTCTCTTTCGGCGTGCTGGCCAGCTCATGATAACTGATCGCCGTGTCGAAGAGCCCACGCTCTTCATAGGCGTCGGCGAGCACTTTATAAACTTCCGACGCATTTTCAGAGTTGGGATGGTTGCGGACATAGGCGACGCCCGCGTCGATCACCGGCTGCGCCGAAACGGGATTATTGGTGAGGACTTGCACCAAATTCGTCCCCATTAAAAGCGCGTTGACCGTTCCAAGGGCCACAGCCCCTCCTGGGCCCGCCGCCGCCATGGCGCCGGCGGCGTACAGGAGATTTTTCTTGAGCAAATCCTCACCGAGCAAGACATATTTCGCCGATTGCAATCGCCGCTCGGTGCGCGCGTCCTGAAACGTCGCCAAAAGATTGTATTCCGGGCTTTGGAGCAGCGCCGTGGCGCGCTTTTTCGCGTCCGGCGTCGTGGAAGAACGAGCCTCATCCTCGACGGCTTTTCTTGCCGGGTCGTGCCATCCTTTGATTTCCAACGCCACCGCCTGAGCATCCAGCGCGGAGTCCGCCAGTGGTGTTCCGCGGTACTTCATTTCCATATTTGCTCCGAGACGCTCAACCTGGTTAGCGTCGCGTAGGCTCAATACCTGGAGCAGGCTTTTGATGTCTTCTTGTTGCTCGGCAGGTTTGGCTTTTTCTGCACTCGCCGCCAGCACCTTTTTTCTACTTTCTTCATGCTCCTGCCAGAGCTTCGTTGCGTTTTGAACCGTCTTTTGGGCCTCGCGTGATTGTGGGTCGAAAATGGCGGCCAGCTGAGAGTGAAACAGGGCTTTGTCGAGCTCGCCTTTACTCAAGCCCTCATTGGCTTTGTCGAGCTGCTTCCGGACCAAGACGTTTCTTTTTTGCTGCTCGAGCGCCTCGATTTTTTTGCGAATCTCGCCATTGCGGGGATCATCCGGGAAGCGCTTTAAATGGTCGAGATCGCGCGCCAACGCCCGGCGCTCCTCGGGGGACATGTCGCGGTCGGTCAAGGCATAGAGTTGGCTTATGACAGTCTCCGCGGCGGCGCCGATGTAATTGCCCGAGGCGACCCCGACCAGATCGACGGAACCGAGAAGACGATTGAACATTCCTCCCCAATAGTTCGTCGTGCCTTGCCGCTTCAGCTGATCGGCTTGATTCAAGTCATCATTATTGATGATCGATTCGAGATACTTTTTTCGTTCAGGCGAAGAGGCGTTCTTGAGCGCTTGTTTTTGCGCGGCGAGATAACGCTCGCGATCCTGGATTGTATTGTTGATGAGGTCTTGAACGCCCTCGCTTAGGCCGGTGGCGGCGCCATGCTGTTTCTGCAATTGAGCGTCTTGAGCTTTGAAGAATTTCAGATGGTCTTCCAACGGCTCTTTAGGCTGGGTCAAGGCATCGATGAGAGCCTCGCGGGCCCGCTTGTCGATTTCATCGGGGAAGTACTGCGGCGGCGCGGGAGGTTTCTCAAACGGATCGAACTCGGGCAGGGGATTGAGGATCTTCTCCAACGGCAATTCGCGCTCTTGCCCGCGGGATTCTGAAATTGAAATCCACAGCGAACCGAGCAGCAAGAGAGCTAGCAAAAAGCGCATTGAGTTTTTCATCGGTTGAGCCTTGTCATTTTTTCCATGAGGCCGCGCACCGCCTCGATTTTGCCTTGCGCCTCAATTTTCTCGACAATTCCGTCAACCCTGGCAACTTCGGTGTAAAGTTTAAGCGCTGATTTAGCAAATTGGTCGAAGGCCTTGGGATCGAACGTTAAACCTTCCGGATCGTACTGGGATGCATATTCTTTTGCAAGCAGAATGTAAAAGTCACCGAAGTCGATCAAGAAGCGATGGATGTTCTTGCTCTGCTGATGTTTGGTAACCAGCTGGCTGTAGCCTAGAATCGTCAGCTGATTTCCTTCTTTGAGGCGATAGCGGTTGGCTTCAACGAAAGCGACTTTGGCGCGATCGATCCGCTCCTCCTCGACGCGGGCGAGATACTCGTATGGAGTTCCTTGATATTTCTCAATGAGCTGGTTCCAGGCGGCGACCTTTTCATCCAGCCCTTCGATGTACTTGAAGGGATCTTCGGAGGGCAAAGGTTTGTCGCGGATACGCATAAACGTATCCAAGATCTCGGCGTTCTTGCCGGCTACGGCGCCTAAGCGACCCTCGATCTCCGCGACTTTGCGGTAATACGCCGCGGCCTCATCGTATTCCCTCAGCCGCTCTAACGCCAAGGCTTTGTTGAACTGAACGATGTCGGCAAACTTTCCTGGATTTTTCTTTTCGTAGTCTTCGAGCCGTACCAACGTCGCCTTCATGATGTTCACGCCGGTGACGTCCTTGGGAATCGAAAAGCGATACGTATCTTCCTTCGCCAGGCGCTGAAAGTCCTTTACGATGTCCAGCAGATCACCGGCGGGGAGATAGCGCGCTTCCGGAAGCGGCGTCCGGCTGGAACAGCCATCACCTAAAAACAACGCGAGCAGTAGCGGTAAACCGATGAGAGGTGAGAATCTTGCGGAATAGAATCTCAAAATTACTCTGAGAAGCACTTTTGTTTATTGCATACTTTACGATGTTTGAAGGCAAGTCAAGACAATTTGAGCGTAGATGTTGTTCAAATTTGTTGAGCAAAGCTTGAGGAAGCCTCCAACGGGTAAAAACCGTATAGATGTCTTGCGTGAGGCCTGGCTATCGGCGTGGTTCGCGTCAGCCTGTCCTGATCAACGAATAGAACAAAACCAACTCCCCGCTTTTCCCGGCGGCGAAGTCATGCGGCGTTCCTTTGGGTATGTGGCAGATCGTTCCCGGGCGAAGCGGGATGCGCCCCCCATGAATACGCAAGCGGCCGCGTCCTTTGAGCACGTGACAGACGACGTCTTTGTCGTCGTGGTTGATCTGCTTGGGATCGGAGCCTGTGCTGGGACGGAAGGCAATTAGGCCGGCGGTGAATTGTTCTTCTTCGAAGCAGCCCTTGTAGCGAATCTCTTCGCTTATTTTGCGCAGTTTCTTAAGCTCGGTGTGAACTTTGGTGATTTTCATCCGCCTCTCCTCACCCCTTATCGCTTACGCCGAACGCCTCACTTATCCATGACGGCTTGAACGATCTCTTTGATCGCCTGCTCCGCTCTGTCGTTCGGCACGCGGCTGGAGCCGACGACCTTGTGACCGCCGCCGCCGTAATTCTTGAGCAGCTCGCCGACGTTGACGTTGGAAGTCGGATTGAAGATGTTGTAGCCCACCGAGATGGCCGTCGTGTTTTCTCTCTGGCTGTCGTCTTCGACCTTCACCTGGATATTGCCTTGCGGAAAGAGCGTAAAGATCAGGAAGCGATTGCCATCAGGGATATCTTTGATGCCACGGAGATCGCAGTAGATGACGTTGCCTTTCATCGTCGTCCGTTCGAGCAGAATCGCTCTGAGCTTTTCCTGATCGTCGAGAACCTGCTGGCAGCGCCGCGCAACTTCGGCGTCTTTCATTACCTCTTCTAACGTCGCATCGCGGAGCAGCCGGATGACGCGCAGCCAATAAGGCTCGTCTTCCGCTCTTTTACCGTCTGTGGTCATCGAAACGAGAACGTAGCCTTGCGGGTTCAACACGTCTTCGGTTGTGAGCTTTCCCGCGTCTATGCGGTCGGCCTCCTGGAGTAAGTAAACGATGCGTTGGCTATTCAAGAACGAAAGTCGTGCCGCGCCTTCCGTCAGTTGAGCTGTTTCCGTATAATACTCGCAAACCACGCGTGCCGCGCTGGGCGCCAGGCGGAAGCCGCCTTTGCCGGGCATGATCGGCTTGGGAAAATCCGGCGTCG
>VBKE01000173.1 GCA_005879605.1 Deltaproteobacteria bacterium | reverse complement strand
GATGAATCAGCCGGGGGTGTGGGCGTTCGGCTCGGTCGAAGACGATATGCGCGCCATGGGTATGGGTGTTGTGATCGAGTATGCGGGTCAGCACGGGAAGCCGCAGTGGTCGAAGCCGCCGTCGAGCGCTTGGGACTACACCGTGTTTGGCACGAGCGCCGCGACTCCTGAACCAGACCAGCGCTTCAACCTCGTCTTCGAGAAAATTCCAGGTGGTCATGGAGGATTTAATCGTTGGACGATCAACGACAAGTCCTGGCCGGACGTTGATCCGTTGGCCGTGAAACCCGGTCGACGTTACCGGATGGTGATGGAAAACAAGAGCGGCGACGATCATCCGATTCATCTCCACCGCCACACTTTTGAACTAACGCGAATCGCCGGAAAACCAACGTCGGGAATTCACAAGGACACGGTCAACATTCCACGCCGTCAAAATGCTGAAATCGATTTTGTTGCGGATGACCCAGGGCTCACGCTCTTTCACTGCCACATGCAACTCCACATGGATTTCGGTTTCATGGCGCTGATGAAGTACACATGAATCGCTCGGGCACGTTTCCTCACTTAGTGGTCAATTACAGGGCTATTCCAAATGTGCAACTCATCTCATTGCTCTTGCGTCATTTACCGATCTATTGGCTTTCCTCTTCCGGCGGTCGCACATGGCGAAAGAGAGCAAAGATCCAAACATCGTAGATGATCTTGAGCCCGCCGGCGAGCAAGAACGGTAACCCGAGAGACGGAATCCCCAGAATCGGACCTGTAAACAATGGCGCGATTGCGGCGCCGGCGTTGCGGGCGACGGAGAGGATTCCCGCTGAAGCTGCTCGCTCGTCAGGATCGACGACCGCCATGGAGTACGACTGACGCGTCGGCACATCGAGCTGTGAGAGGAGGTTGCGAACGAGCAGCATTACAACTGCCAGTTTGAGATTGGGCATAAAAGGCACCAAGAGAAGCAATAAATTCGAAGGCAGATGGGTGAAAACCATCGTGTTCAAGAGTCCAAAGCGACGAGCTATGGCGGGAGCCGCGAGAAACGAAAGCGCTGACAGCAGATTGGTGCCGAAGAAGATGCCGCCCAAGGCGTTCATGTCGATCTCGTAGCGGAGGTAGAACCAATAGGCGACGATGCTTTGAACGATGAAGCCGCCGGCAAAAGCATCGAGCGCGAAGAGCCCGGCGAGTTTCGCGACGATGCCGCGTGATCTCCGTACGCCGATCTTTCGAGCCTGAGAAATGGTATTCGCCTTGGCTTCGATGGACGGCGAGAGCACAGCAAACAGGACCATCATTACAAGGGCGCAAAGAACGTAACCCCACAGAAGCATGCGATAGCCGGCCATAGTGGGCAGCGAGAATAGCGAGGGCAATCCAACAGCCAGAGCGCCCAAAGCTCCGAATAACGATCCAACGAGATTGTAGGCCGAAAAGACTGTGGTTCGGTTCTCGTCATGAGTCGTCTGGGGGAGAATCGCCTGCTCGAGGGAGAGAAACGGCCCAACTTCTTTCCCTGAAGGACTGATGGTACCGAAAATGGCAGCTATCGCTAGCCAGACCGGATTGTTCGTTGCAGCGAACGTGGCCCCCGCCAGCGCCATCAACACCGCCCCGACTATGAGCAGCGCCCTTCGACCAAAACGGTCTGCAAAGGCAGTGAGAGCGACGGTCATCACGGCGCCGCCGGCGAGCGCCGCCGTGAAAATCCAGCCGATGGCGACTTTGTCTAAGCCGATACTATCAAGGTAGAGGCCAAGCATCACGGAGAGAAAACCGTAAGCGAACGAGCGCACAACGCAGGTGGCGAAGAGCAGCCGGCCATCACGGGATAATGATAAGCCCACCATTACTCGACATAGGCAAGCGACTCTAACGAGCCCCCAGGATCGCGGTCGTCGCTCACAGCATTCAGGCGTTCACCATCAACAGGCAGGATGGCGTTGGTGATGATAATGTCGCCTGTTGAGCAAGAAACCCGCCGAGTCTGTAACCTGCCCTGTCCGGCCGACGCTACTTGTCTTGGGTTGCAAAAGCAATCAGCGCGGCTGTTGCTTGAACAAATGTGTGATTGGCTGCTTCATCCTATTATAATCGCTCCAAGGACGGATTGTTTAGCAACCTGACTTCTTTCACTCTTGCTACAGATACCATCTAAGGACGGCGGCGGCCGTGAGCGCGGTTAGAGTCATAATCACCATCAGCTTCCACATTCGAAGCTGATTCATTGCGGACCAGCGTGAACCTGTCATCAAATAGAATCCGGCCAGGACAACTCCTATAAGAGTGCAGCCCACCTTTAACGCAAGCGCCGTCAGTGCGACACCTTCCACTTCCGGGAGCGCGCCTTTCATCGTATAGCTCGTTACCGCAAAGCCGATCCCGCTGGCCCCCTGTGCCACCCAGCCGAGTGCCATCAGCCAGGTGAGCTTGTGCAGGGCAATCTTGTTTTCACGCCCGAACCATAAAGCCACAACGGGGCTGCCGGCCACTGCGACAGCCCCGAAGTTGTGCACTAACTGCACCAAGGTATAGATGAAATTTTCCATCTGATGACTCTCACTTTGCACTTACGTTAATGGACTGCTGTGGACCGGTGGGCACATGGCCCTTGTCGACGACCTTGATGGTGATCACATGCTGCCCCGGAGTCAGCTTGGGCAAACTGTAGGTACCCTTAGAGTCGTGGATTCCAGGCCCTCTATCCTTATCCACCCAAACATGAAAGTGATCCCCTCCGGGTCCAGGGGTTACTTCGTAGTTGAGCGGGTACTCTTCCCCGGCATCCAACCGCTCGTTGTTGGCGGGTGAGAGAATTTTCACCGACGCCGCATCCTTCGCAAAAGCTATCGAACCGTGCGTTAAAGCCAGCAATCCTGCCAATATTAAAACACCTGAAACTTTCATCACTCTTGCTCCTTTCTATTTCTATAACTATTAACTATTCCAATCAGACTTTATTCCCCGAAACCTAATCTCGCCTCACCGCCGCGGGTTGCCGCGGATCGCCGCCCACCAGGGGGAAAAGGTTACTACCTGTCCCCCTGGGGCTTGATCACAAGAACTTTAGTCCTCGTAATCGTTGGCGAACCTATGTTGCGCCTCGATTTTCTGAGCTTGAACCTCGTCTTTGCCCAGAGGATCATGGTTGCAAGGACCATAAAAATCGACAAAGTCATCGGAATCCTTAAGGACCGGTCGAGACGAAGCCAAAGTGTCTTCGCGAATGGCTTCGAACTTCGTGTGGCAGTAGCTACCATCGGTCAAAACGTCTTGGGAGATCACGCCCCGAGCACTCGCCGATGTCATCATGTCCGCACGCGCCGATGTTCCGCTTAGGCCTATAGCTGCGCCGAGAAACAAAACCGAAACAACTAACTTCATGTTATTCATCTTTGTCACCTCCTTTCCGGCCAACTCGTGGCCTCTGCTCTGTATGACAAGAACGACGTAGAAAAAATTCCCCACAGTAAAATATTTCTAAGATCATTCGACGCGGACACTTTTTGGAAGAAAACCATTTATCAATCTCGTGAGACAGGGACGTCAGCGAAAAAAATAGTTTCTCTATTTCAGTCTGATACCTTTCTTCCAGTTGCGCAGTTTGAGATCTTTTCCGAGAAAACTAGCTGAGATTCGTGACTTGCAGTTCTAGGCGTACCACGAAACAATATTAGCGACCGTTGAGATATCGTCGAACGTCGAAATATCAGCTTTCAGGACTAGAGAAGTGACGATAATAATTAATCTTAGAGTTGCGGATTAGTCGCGGTCCATCCGAAAATCGTAACCATGTAAGAGTCAGCACGAGCAATCAAATCGAGATCGATGTGGGCGGCAGAGTGTTGATCCTCGTAGATATAACTTCGGATCGAGTTGATTCTGGGCTCGTCTTTAATTTTCCGCCACCTATCCGACGGCAACGTCGATTGTAGTTCGTCGACAAATCGTGTGAACAGATCACCAGCTTCTTCTCTGGTGCCGATCACGGAGCTGTAGCATGAGACATAACTAACGATACGATCCACATCGCATTCCATGTCCGGAATAGGAGGATTAAGTCTGTCCTTCTCGCGATACTCAGTTTGTGAACCGCGCAAAGGGCGCATAGCGTCATTGCCGGCCGAGAGAGCTAAAGCGAGACGTCTCAGAGCGCTAGTTTCTTGGTTCGCTTGGTCTGACGGTACACTTTCGCTTGTCATCTGGTTAGAGACGACCTGCTCAGACGCGAAAGCAGTTCCGGTGATTGTAAGTCTCCCACCCAGAATCAAGGCTGCCAAAAGTGGTGTTGTGATCTTCATTCTATTTACCGCTTTTCCGGTCGCCCATCACTTCCTCACGATCCACGACAGCGACTCGTTTCCTGACGCGGCCGTAATCGCGGCTTTCTGACCGGCCGGGTCGCTACCGATAACAACCAGGTCATAGTGATTTGAATCCATTTGGGAATTTCCTCTCGAGATAAGGGATGATTTCTTTGACTTGATCGTCCCGCGTTAAGGCTAACAAGGTCTTGCCTTCCATAGCTCCTCCTTATCCGACTTCATGGCGTTAGGAGCAACCACCACCACGCGCTCGTCATAGAGCGCAATGTTCAAAGCCCGATTGAAATGATCTAAGCTCATCTTGCTTGTCGGCACAGAAATTCGAGTCCTGTGTCTCCGCCAATACTTCGTCCGGGAATAGGTACTCTTCCCCTGCTGGACCGAAATTAACCAGGATCAGTCTCCGTCCCAAATTCTCGATGTCCCTAACGAAGGTCCCTTGTGGCGGCAAAAGAACCCCTGTTTTTTGTGACCGGATAAGTGTTGTAGTTTTAACTGAATCCCCTGTTTTCATCGTCGCCTCCTGACGGCAACTTCTGCAATCTTTCTCGCCGTGGCCTTCATCGTCCTCTCATTGTGTACTACCGTGCTTTCGAAGTTATATTCCCAAGGAGCCAGATTTTGATTTGGCCGGCGGGACCGAATAGAGAGCGCGGCAGAAGACGCCGGTACATCAACTGAAAAACAGGGACTTGTCCCTTTTATCTCTAGTTAGGGGAATAAAACGGACGGGGGAGCAGTCTTTAATTGTAGGAAAAAGACAGACTGGCGCTTTTTAGCAAGCCATCTTGCCGCATATGGATGCCTCATACAATTTAGCTCGCTGGCTGACGCGCAATGAACATGATGCCAAAGATATAGTTCAAGAGGCGTACTTGCGCGAGTTCAAATTGTTTGACGGTTCCCATGGTACGGACGCCCGCGCTTGGCTAAAGTTGAAGGAAAAGGACAAACTCGCGCGTTTTGAACAGAGCATCTTGCCGCATCTGGATGCTGCATACAATTTAGCTCGGTGGCTGACGCGCAATGAGCATGATGCAGAAGATATGGTTCAGGAGGCGTACTTGCGCGCTTTTAAGTTTTTTAATGCTTTCCGCGGCGTGGATGGTCGAGCTTGGCTGCTCACCATTGTGCGCAACACTTGTTATACCTGGCTTCAGCAA
>VBKE01000321.1 GCA_005879605.1 Deltaproteobacteria bacterium | reverse complement strand
ACCTATCTCAAGAAGCTCTACTTTGATTCCATCGTGCACTCCGTCGCTGCGCTGCAGTACTTGGTGGAAGTGGCCGGCGCGGATCGGGTCGTTATTGGAACGGATTATCCGATGGCCATGGGCGATTTCGAGTCCGTTAACAAGATCAATCAGCTGAATCTTTCCCAGGCAGAGCGCAGTCAAGTACTGGGCGGCAACGCCGCGAGAGCCTTGAATCTTTAGATGCAACGCGATAAGGCATCCCGATCTCTCAGTCGCAAAAACCAGAACCGAGTGACTCGGAAGTCCTCAATTCGTTGGGGGACGTTCTCTAGGTGAAACTATAACTATAAAGGAGGCTACTATGAGAACATTGTTGGGTCTAATTCTGACGATTTTCCTAGAAGCCTGCGCCGATGGAATCGGCGCCTCCATCGCTCGAATTACGCCTTAGGAGTTAACGTGTCACTACTCTCGGTCGAAGGTGTGTCGAAGGAATACCATGTTCGAGGGAAAAAGGTTTTGGCCCTCGATTCTATCGATCTTGCCGTCGCTCAGGGCGAGTTTGTCACGGTCGTCGGCCCGTCGGGTTGCGGCAAGTCGACTTTGTTAAACTTGATCGTGGGGCTGCTCCGCTCAAGCTCCGGTCGTATCCTTTTCCGCGGCGATCCCATCAACGGCATCTGCACGAAGATCGGCTACGTCACGCAAAAAGACAATCTCCTGCCCTGGCGCACCCTGATCGAAAACGTGGAAATTGCGCTGGAGATCAGAGGAATAGAAAACAGCGCCCGACGACAGCGGGCGCAGGAGTTGATCGGGCAGGTCGGCTTGAGCGGCTTCGAGGACCATTACCCGCACGAGTTGTCCGGCGGTATGCGCCAGCGGGCCAACATCATTCGCACGTTGATCTATGATCCCGAGTTGATCCTGATGGACGAGCCGTTCGGTCCGCTCGACGCCCAGACCCGGGTTGTGCTACAGGATCAGCTCCTGAAACTCTGGTTGGCATCCCGGAAAACGATTGTGTTTATCACGCACGATTTAGTCGAAGCGATTACACTGGCCGATCGGGTCGTGCTCATGACTTCCCGGCCGGGCAGGATCAAGTCCATTGAGAATGTGACCATCCCTAGACCGAGAAATGTGTTTCAGATTCATGAAAGGCCAGAGTTTCGCTCCGCCTACGAAAGGCTCTGGGAACAATTGCGACCCGAAGTAAATTTGGCAGAAGCATAGAAAGGAGAATCTCTTATGCAGCGGCCCATGACAATTTTTTTCATCGCGCTTTTTTACTTCGGCTGGTTTTCTTACCCGGCCGATGCCCAGGCGCCCAGAAAAGTAAAAATGACGATTCCCGTTATCGCGCATTCGATGACGCCGGTGTTTCTCGCCCAGAACAAGGGCTTTTTCACCGAAGAGAAATTGGAAGTAGATATCACTTCGACCGGCGGCGGCGGACCCGACATCCGAGCGCTCATCGCCGGCGATGTGGAGTTCAGCTTCACCACCGGCGACAACGTCATCCTGGCGCAACAGGAGGGTAAGAGACTCCTCATGGTCATGAGTGGCCTGCACAGGCTTTTTATCAACTGGGCGATGCACAAGGATGTGGCCAAGACCAAGGGCGTGAGCGAATCGATGCCTCTGGCGGATAAGATCAAGGCGCTCAAGGGGCTTACCGTCGGCGTCACTAATCCGGGAGCCTTGACGGCGCACCTCGCCGCCTTTGTGATTCGCAAGGCGGGTTACAATCCGCAGCAAGACGTCCACATCATTCCCATCGGCTCCGGACCGACCTGGCTCGCCGCTCTGGAAAATCGCAAGGTCGACGTGGCGTTAACGGCGCCGCCGGTTCCGGAGACGGCGATCGGCCGGGGTTTCGCTATCATGCTCATCAATAATGCCAAAGGCGAGGACCCTTCGATCCCGGAATTCCTGATGGAAAACCTCATCATTCGTCCTGAGACGGCGACCAAGGACCCCGACCTGGTTCGAAGAATGGTCCGGGCGCTGACCAAGGCAAATAAGTGGGCGCTGCAAAGCACTCCTGAACAGGTTGCCGATGGCCTCAAGCCATCGATGGCGACAATCGCTCCCGATCTTCTCCTGGCGGGAGTCAAATCGGTTTTGCCGGCGCTGAGCCAGGACGGCCGGACGAGCGAGCGCAGCGCGCAGATCACCCAGGACGTACTCGAACAGGCGGGCATTCTGAAAAAGCGCGTGCCTTACGCCGAAATCGTCTCCAACGAGTTCCTTGCAAAATGATTAGCCGGGGACGTCTTTTTCTTTACCGCCTGATCTTCGGTCTCGTGCTCCTGGCCTTTTGGGAGCTGAGCTCCGGAAGATTGATTGACCCTTTTTGGGTGTCGAGTCCTTCTTTGGTTTTTTCGTACCTTTACGGCGTGATTGCCGACGGATCGATCTTCGGACATCTGGCAATCACGATGTACGAGACCTTCAGCGGTTTTTTTATCGGAGCGATCTTCGGCATCGGCTTGGGTTTTGTACTCGCCCGGCGGGAGACGTTGGCCCAGATTATAGATCCCTACGTCGTCGCCTTTAACGGAATTCCGCGCATCGCCCTGGCGCCTCTGTTTATCATTTGGTTCGGCATCGGCCCGTCATCCAAAGTCATTCTCGTCGTCAGCGTGGTTTTCTTTCTAACCTTCTTCAATACCTTCGCCGGGGTCAAAGGCGTAGACGCGGAGCTTAAAAACATTTTGCGCATCATGGGCGCGACCGAGCGGCAAATCCTCTTGAAAGTGACCTTGCCGGCGATCGTTCCATGGATCACCACGGGACTAAAAATTAGCCTTCCCTACGCCATCGTCGCCGCCGTCGTGGGAGAATTCATCGCCGCCAGCAAAGGCTTGGGTTATCTCATCAACTACAACACATCGCTCTTTTCCACGACCGGGGCCTTGGGTGGGATTCTGGTTCTCGCCCTGGTTGTCGTCCTATGCAATGAAGCGATCAATCGCGCGGAATCGTATTTACTACGCTGGCGTCCGAGAGAAGAGAAAAGAAGCGAAGGAGAATTGTACTAACGATACAGTGACGAGGACGCAGTGACGCGGGAGCCGCCGACATGGCACTCCGCCGTCGCCACGCTTTCCGGCGTGCACAAAGCCTGGCTCAGTCCAGCGGCTCCAGCTTTATAATTGACGCGCCGTGATTGCTCCCGACCCAGAAAGTCACCGGAGTCGTGGAATTATCCACAAACACTCTGCGAACGTTAGTCGACTTGGGCAGGAGATATTCGACGACCTGGCCGCTCTTGGGATCGAGCCGCGCGATGCGATCGCTGAGCATCGATCCGGTCCAAGCGTCGCCGTTTTTATCGACGGCAACGTCATAAGGATTAGACCACGGCGTCGGCATGGCCCACTCCCGAAATCTTTCGCTCTTAGTGTCGAACACGCCGATCTTGTTGCCGCGGTACTCGCCGAACCAAAGCCGGTCCTGCGCATCCATCATGCCGCGGCGTGGCCCCGAACCTTTGGTGGGCGTCTCATACATCGTGAGCTTCCCGGTCTTCGCATCGATCCTGCCGATGTGCTCCTTACCGATGTCGGTGAAATAAGCATTGTTCTGGGAGTCGGCGATGACATCGTAGATGTTGTGTCCTCGCGGTGAATCCTTAAACGGGTCCCACGTTTCCCATGTGCCGGACTTGAGGTCTACGCGGTGCACGCCGGCGAAGCCGTTGTTTTGTGTCCACAGCTTGCCGTCCACCGTGTAACTCATGGGACTGGTCATATTGATCTGCGTATTGTCTTTGTTTAGTTCCGCGGGAATGGTCCACACCTGGAATTTCTCGGTCTTGCGATCGAATTTCGCGACGCTCGCCTGGTACATCATGCCGAGCCACAAGTTTCCGTCTTTGTCGGAACGCACCGAAAGCGCGCCGGTCGGTGAGCCCTTCTTTGGCTCCGGTACTGGGTATTCCGTCACCTTGCCCGTTTTGGGATCGAGTTTCCCCAGCGTCTGCTCGCCGAAATTGGAATACCAAGCGATTCCTTCGGCATCCACAACCACGTCATGAGGCTCGATGGTCGGGCGCGGCAAGTCGTACTCCGTGATGATGACCTGCGTGGCTTTGCCCCTGGGACGAGGCAATGTCTTGAGCGGAAAATTCCACGTGGAAGACGCGCTCAAATTGATTGTGCTTAACCATTCGGCTTGCGCCCGCTGCAGCCGCGCTTGATCCTCACCAACCAGCGCTGTGTCCCGCGCGCCGAGCCGTAATTGCGGGCGCAATGGCGTGCTCTGATTTGCGTAACTCGCCATGCGCGGGAGAATCGCTTGCGTAAACCCAGCCGCATCGTACTTGGACCGCACGATTCGCTCGACGGTGTGACAACCCACACAGCTCAAGAGCGTGCTCTTTTGTTGCTCTGCGCCGGGAACGCTCGCGAGCCATTCCGCATTCGTCAACTGCGCCGCGAGATCCTGTGCCTTGCGCAGCTTCAAATCGACGGCAGCGGTTTTTCCCGGCGTGATTGTCGCCGCGACGGCACCATCCACTTCGTAACCGACCGCCCGGACCACGATCGCATACTGACCCGGTTCAAGTTTCTTCGAGGGAAAATTGTAACGGCCCTTTTCATCGCTGACTACGGTGATCGTAACCGTGGAGCCGGCTTTTCTTGCGCTAACCAGCACGCCTTCCATAGCGCCTTCTTCTTCGGAGCTAACCCGCCCCGTCAGCGCCATTCCAGGCGAACTTGCGGCTCGTATGAAATTGGCCGTGAAAAATAGGGATACTGCCGCGGCCGAAATGGCCAGTGCGAGAAAGATTTTTTTCCGCATAAGCATCCTCCCTGAATAGAGTTCTCTGAGAGCTGCGCCCCTATTACCACCCGGTGCTAATTCACGTCAAGCCTGTGTGTTCGCGGGCAACGTCTCAAATTTCTTCAATTGGGTCAGTTGATTAAGTCTGGGCTCGTCTGGATTCCCGATAGAAGCATTCGGGAATGACAGACTTTCAGAGGTGATACCCGGAAGCTTGCTGCGGAGAGATTCATTCTTTATTTGCCGGCCCGGGTCGCGCGCCACTTGCCGTTGCTTCCGCCCTTGACGGTCCCCTCGATAGAGTTTCCGCTTACGTGGCCGGTGTACTGGGCGCCGCCGGCAGTAAAAGTGATCTGATCGCCATTCAGCTTGCCGTTCGTGATCTGGGCCGTATTGTTGCCGGACTTGAGCGTGCCGGAAATCATCTGGAAGGTTTGTTTGAGCGTGAGTTCACCTTGCGAAAGATTCCAGGTGCCTCCTACTTTCGCGGGCACGATCCAGAGATAAGCCGTGCACCAGTTGCTGCAGCCGTCCACCTTAGCGGTCTCATCGGGCTTCCAATCTTCCATGTCGAAGGAATTCGCCACGATGCGCGTGCCCGGTTTGAGATCGAGAATTTTCGGGCGCAGTTTCATGTTGATACTGGGCAGTAAAAACATAGTTATCACTGTGGCGTGGGAGAAATCGCTTTCGAACAGGTCCGCTTTCATGAACGTGGCTTTGTCGGTGACACCTTCTTTAGCGGCATTGCGCTTCGACAGCTCGACCATCTCCGGGTTGTATTCGATGCCGAGCGCCTTGGCCCCGCGCTTCGCCGCGGTGATCACCGTGCGCCCGTCACCCGAGCCGAGGTCGATCACGTAATCCTTCGGCGTGACTTTCGCCATATCGAGCATTTTATCCACCAGCACCTGCGGCGTCGGCACCCACACTACGTCTTTCCCTTCCTGGCCGACCTCTGGCTGGTATTCTCCTTGCGCCGCCTGCGCCGGCGAGAAGCCACAGGCGACGGCCCAAGCCAAACAGAGAGCTGACAACGACCGCCGCACAAAACGAGATGTATTCATATTCGTCCTCCCGATGATTGGATTAGGTTTATAATAGCAGTCTCACCCCATGAAGGAAGAACCCAGGAAAAAAATGAAGCTGCTAAATACTGCAAGGCCGGGAAAATGTCCAGCAACACGCGATAGAGCTTCGTACGAGGTAAAGAAGTATACTGGTCTATGTTAAATGACTTAGATTGTTTCGAAGTCTCGGAGGCCGTTAGGAAGTTTTGCCGTGGAGATCAGGGTTGATCCTCAGCAACTGCGCCGCAACTTGCAAGCGATAGTGGGCGAGAGAAGCCCTTTCAGCGGCCAACGCCACTTAGCGGAAGTCGAGAGCTTCATCGAGAAAGAATTGGCGAGCTATAGCCTCGCCGTCGAAAGCGACACCTTTTCCTACCGAGGGAAGAACTTTCGCAATATCGTCGGTCGGCTGAGCGCTCAACGGGGAGCTTCGTTGATTATTTTGGGCGCTCATTTCGATTCGGTTGAAGGCACGCCGGGGGCCGACGACAATGCCAGCGGCTTGGCTGTCCTTCTCGAAGCCGCGCGACTGCTTTCGCGGGCGAGGTTGCGTTCGGAGCTCCTGTTTTGCGCGTTCAATCTCGAAGAGCTCAACATGATTGGCAGCACTTATTTTGCCAAGAAGCTAAAAGCCGCGGAAGTGAAAGTCGATGCCATGATCTCTTTGGAAATGATCGGCTACACGGACCCGAGGCCCGGCAGCCAAAAGTATCCCATCGGCCTCAGCTGGCTCTACCCGGACCGCGGCGACTTTATCGGCGTCATCGGGAACTGGAACTCGAGTTCGTTGCTGCGCCGGTTCACTCGCCAGATGCGCCAGGTCCCAGGACTTCCCGTCGAAACGCTCTCGGTTCCCGGCAACGGCGGTCTCGTTCCCGCAGTGCGTCTGAGCGATCATTCACCTTTCTGGGATCTTGGCTATCCCGCGCTCATGGTTACGGACACGTCTTTCTTTCGTAATCCGCATTATCACGGCCCGCGGGATACTCTAGATACGTTGAACCTAGACTTCATGGCCAAAGTTTGCGCAGGAGTGATTCGAGGAGTGCTTGGACTTTAGCACTATATTGCCGGAGATTTTTTGGAGGAACTCATGCTCTTACCCGTGTTTTGGCTCCTGGTGCTCTCGGTCTTTCTCCCGATAACCAATACCCATGCTCAGACCGCTCTCAGAAAAGTCAGGATGGGCATCCAATCGACCAACATCGGCTTTCTGCCTTTCCACGTGGCCTATCACAAGGGTTTCTACCGCGAACAGGGAATCGACCTGGAGACGGTTTTTATGTCCACCCAAGCCGTCAACGCGGCTTTCGTGCGCGGCGATATCGACTACAGCGCGGCCGTCAACGGCATCATTCAGACCGTCGTCCGCGGCGCGCCGGCGAAAATTCTGGCGTGTGCCGTGGATCGCCCGCTTCAGTCTCTTGTCGGCAGAAAGGAAATCCGGAGGCCGCAGGATCTGAAAGGAAAAAAGATCGGCGGCAGCACTCCGGGCGGCACCGCAACCTTGATGGCGGACCTGGCGCTCAAGCATCTCCATCTTGAGCCCGGCCGCGATGTGGACGTCATCCCTCTGAGGGGAAACCGGCTGACCGCTCTGGAGTCCGGCGCGGTGGATGCCGCTCTTCTCGGAGTGCCGGAAAACATTATCGCCGTGGATAAAGGCTACCACGAGATTCTTTTCATAGGAGACATCGTCAATTTTCCCCAGAACGGCTTCGGCGCCTCGGTCAAAAAAATTCAAGAGAGCCCGGACGAAGTCCATGGTATGGTCAAAGGAACGCTGCGAGGGTTGATGTTTAGTATGGATCCCCGTAACCGCGAAGAGGTGATCAACATCATCATGAAGCAGTGGAAGCTCGCGGACCGGAAACTCGCCAGCGAGATGCTTCGGCAATTCGGCCGCGGAGTGGCCCGCGACATGACAGCCAAGCCGGAAGGGATGCAGTTGATGATCGACCTGCTGCGGCAAGAGTCGAAAGTCACCCAGCCATTCACTGTCGCCCAGATCGTCGATTACAGCTTCCTCGAAAAAGCCCGGCGCGAGCTAAACGTGAACCGGTAATGAGACACCCGCCGTCCGTTGAGTTGCGGCCAACATCTTGGCTCCAGAGGAATGAACTCCATCTCAATTTCTGCAGAGGCGAGCCGAAGCGAGGCCATCAACGAAACGCCGGCATCACTTCTTTGGCAAACAGCCGCATCGATTTCTTGATCAGGTCGTGCGGGATGCCGCCGAAATTGAACGTCGTCGTCAAAATATTGAAGCTGTAGTTCTTGATCGAGTTGTCGATGATCTGAATGCACTGATCGGGGTCGCCATACAAATTTCGTCCCGCAGCAAGCATGGCCGCCCAGTCCGTGTTCTTGGGCTTGGCGTCTTCTCTTCTGCCGATTCTGGAAATTTCGTCGTAGCGCACGATCGCCGCCGTGGCGACCTCTTCCGCGCGGCGCGAATTTTCATCGACAAACGTGCGAATGTGAAACTGACAACGGCGTTGATTCGGATCAACCCCAGACGCTTTCAATCCTGCGCGCCACGCTTCGACGCCGGGCCGCACCGTTTCCGGTGGATGCGGATGACCCACGGTCATGATGTCGTATCCCATGCGTCCCGCCCACCCCAAGGTTTCCGCCGACGTCCCCGCCACCCAAAACGGCGGATGGGGCTGCTGCACGGGTAGAGTGTGATCTCCTCGAACTGCCAAAATTTTCCCTGGTGGCTAAACCGCTCCTGGGACCAAGCTTTGAGGATTACCTCGTTGGCCTCTTCCATGCGCTGGCGACTTTCTTCTCGGGAAATTCCAAAGACCCGGTAATCGAGTCCCGTATTGCCAGAGCCGACGCCGAACTCCAGTCTGCCGCCCGAGATCACGTCCACCATGGCGTAATCCTCCGCCGAGTGCAGCGGATGGCGCAACGGGGTGATTGCGATGCAGGTCCCCAAACGAATTTTCGAGGTGCGCGCCGCGGCAGCGCTGAGCATCACCGCCGGGTTGGCGATGAGTCCGCCGTAACCCAGGAAATGGTGCTCGTTGAACATGAAACATTCCCAGCCCAACTCTTCCGCCAGCTCGATCTGCTCCAAAATCTGCTGATAGTAGACGTCGTAGGGCGGGTCGCGATCCGGAAAGTAGGTCGTCAGTATGTTCATATAGAAGCGCATCGTTTCCTCCTCTTATTCTCGTTGCGACCGGCTCGTCCGCGCTCCCGGAATGTTCTTGGATCTGAATCCTCCCGCACGGAAATGACCTAACCAGCTTTCGCTTGCTCAAGCCAATACTGCGCGATGTCGATACAGCGGCAGAACCACACGCCAGGGTGACTCTTTACGTATTGCAGAAAATTCTCAAGGACTTTAGCTGCCCCTGGTCGTCCGCCGTTGAAGTTATGCACGGCGTAGCGAAATTTCATGGGATGACGTTCCGCCTCTTCATAGTGGGCGTCGAATTCATCCTTCAATTGCTCCAGGGCACCTGCTAGACCGAGTGTCAGGATATCGTTATCCGAATAGGCAGGTCTCACGTAACCCACGGACACCAACCTGTTGCCATCCGCATCGATGATGTAGGGAACATCGGAATCGCCGTAGTTGTGTCAGGGAAGAGCTCGGCCACGAGGCCGCTGGTGATCACAGTGGCTTCAACCCCGCATCTATCCAAAACCTCCAGCAGTCGCTGAAACCCAAAATTGGCTCCATACTCCCGAGCGCCGAGCGCGAGGAAATCGGTACGCTCCGCGTCGGTAATCATCGGCCTTTTGCGCACTGTGCGCGCGCCGGGCGCCGATTCCCACTCGTGCATTATATTGATAGTAACTGCAATTCGGTTGCCGCCGGGCCATTGACGGAACCAATCAGGGCGCCTCGGAGTTTGAGATCGATAGTTCCATTGGTAGGCGCCGGCTAGATCCGATGGGCTCATCGCTTTTCTCCTTCCTTGCGCTTTGGTTGTTTATATCATTTCTGCTTGGCGGCCAACCACGTCCGCTTCAGAGTACTTCTTGGTCGGAGTAAAAGAATGAGAGCAGCGAATTCAGGCCGTGGCCGGAGTGTTAGCTCGCATTATTCATGGTCAGAGGAAAAACTACGACATTGTGTCGATCGAGGGATGAGCCTGGAGGAGTGAAGGCATAGAGATGAACAGCTTCAATGCCGTCTTGGTGCTTGGCTCGGCGCTCGCATTTTCCCAGCCATTCGCTCCAGTGGCTCAGTTTGCAGGCCGCTCCAAGGCAGAGGCTCATTGCCTTCGCTCCGGAGGGCTCGTCCCTCGATCGCTCTCACGAGTGCATAATCCGGGTTAGGTTCAGAAGAAATAAGACTGGACACTGATTTTCGTATCGTTTATTTTCCATGAAAAGCTCCCAGGAGGAAACATGATCAATGTCGAAGGAGAGCCGATCGAGGTCATAGACGCGCACTCTCACATGGGCGCGAGAAAAAAGCTCGCCATCCACCAGATTCCGCCGATCATGAAGTTCATGGCGGAGGACATGCTGCAATCGATGGACAGCGCTGGAGTAGATGGAGTCGTCACTTTTGCCATCGGTATCGGAGAGCCCTCGGATTATAGAGAGACCAACCAGTACATCGCCGACGCAATGACGCGGCACGCGGGACGCATTCATGGCTTCATGAGGCTGAGCCCTGGGAACGGTCCAGAGGACACGCTCCGGGTGCTGGAGGAAGGAGTCAAGCTCGGGCTCAAGGGCATCAAAATTCATCCTCTGATCGAACATTGCCCGGCAAACGACAAGGAAAGGGTCTATCCACTTATGGAAGCGGCACAGCACCACGGGCTGGTGGTTCTCTTTCACTGCGGGTTAGGGGAAAACGCCAGTCCAAAACGGATCGGTGAAGTGGCCAAAGATTTTCCCAAGCTTCCCATCATCATGGGCCACTCGGGACTGGTGGAGGGAGTGAGAGACGTCGTCGAGATCGCGAAGAAGTGTGAGAATGTCCATATGGACAGCTCGGGCGTGGGATGGTTGCCTTTCTTCTGCGAATCCATCTCATGGGCCGGGCCCGACCGGGTTTTATACGGCTCAGATCATCCTTTTAACCCGATGGACTGGGAGATCGAGAAGATCGTCAAGCACGCGCAGCGGCACCTAAAGCTCAAGATCGAAGACCTCCGGCTGATCATGGCCGGCAACATCAAACGTTTGCTCGCGATAAAATAGTCCGACAAGGAGCAGTCGCCCAGTCTAATTGCGGTATTTGTATTGTCTGAAAATATTGCACACAGCAAGGGGGCGGCGGGCGAGCTTCAGCATCTTGGAAATATAGGTCGTCCGGTGAGTCCTACTATCAGGCGTGAGACGATCGAACTCAGGCAGGGTCCGATCAATTAGCATCCGAGCCAAGCTGAAGGCGCGGGCGTCGGCCTCGATCTTATTTGGAAACGTGAGGTCCTGCGCAGCCAAACAGTGGGCAAAACTGTTGATCCAAAGTCGCCTCCAGCCATCGTCTGTATACAGCCAGAAACAAGCCTCTGGAACCCAACCGCGCGGCCCCATTTTATAGGAAGCTGCGCGAATGCCGCAGCCCTTATACTCCTTAGTGCGAAAGATCGAGCCGGTTTCCCTGATCATAAAATAATTTAAACGGTCGGCTATCTGGTCCTCAGTGCTTCAGCCAAATGTCGCGTTAGCCAAATGAGGGGCAAGAGCCATACCAAAGAACTTTAGAGAGTTCTGGCGGGTCCGCAGGTAGGAATTAGCTTCCCCTGGGACTGCAAAAATGTACGCGAGCCATTTCGCGCCGGCCATTTTTCGCCGGCAGCAAGCGCTCAAGCTGTACAGCTGTTGAAAACTCCTTCGCCTGCTTCGACAAGCTGCGGGTTCAACGCCATCCGACGCAGCCTGGATCGGCGAGCTTGGAATGTGTGAATATGCCCTCACCGAACCGCTCTTCGGATCGACTTGAACGATCTCGTTGCCGAGAAATTCAACCGCCCAGCTTGTGCGGTTTGCAGCGGGTAAGGGTAATGATATATCTACGCGCACTTGTTGGATCTCACTTCAACAGTTAAATTTTAGCCGTGGCCTAAGGAACGATCTTTCGGAAAAACAGGGCTAGAAACTGCGAATGCGCAGGAGGCACCATCGTGAGCTATCAAATTATCGGCCAGTCGATACCACGGGTTGACAATACTGGAAAAGTCACGGGTGACGCGCGCTATACCGCCGATGTTCTGCTGTCGGGGACTCTGTGGGCCAAGACCTTGCGGAGTCCATATCCTCATGCGCGTATCGCCCGGGTCGATACATCGCGCGCCGAAAAAGCTCCCGGCGTCCGCGCGATCCTCACGGGAGCCGACGTGCGCGGCATTCTCTACGGACGGCGCTACCGTGACATTTCCGTGCTGGCGCAAGATCGCGTTCGTTTCATCGGTGAACGCGTCGCGGCGGTGGCTGCGGATACTCTGGAGCAGACTGAAGAGGCGCTTGAATTCCTTGAGGTCGATTACGAGGAGTTGCCGGCGATCTTTGATCCCGTTGCGGCTTTGCAAGAAGGCGCCCCGATTATTCATCCTGACGTGAACAGCTACCCTGGACTCCCCAAGCCTCTGGCAAGGCCCTCGAATGCTTTTGTTAACGATATTTTCACCCGCGGAAACATCGCCGAAGGATTCGCGCAATCCGATGTGGTCGTTGAGAATACGTTCACGGTTTCCCGTGTTCATCAGGCATTTCTCGAACCCCACTGCTGTCTGGTTTGGATCGACGATCAGGATCGCGTACAGATGTGGTCGCCCAACAAGGCGCCGCAGGGCTTGAAAGAAAGCATGTCGGCGGCTTTGAACATTCCCAAGGAAAAAATTCGCGTGAACCCGGTGGTGATTGGCGGCGATTTCGGCGGCAAAGGCGCTCCCATAGACGAGCCGATCTGTTACTTGCTCGCCCTGCGCACCGGCCGACCGGTGAAAATGGTCATGGAATATCGCGAAGAGTTTGTCGCCGGTGCGCCGCGACACGCCGCCGTCATACGGTTGAAGACCGGCGTCAAGCGCGACGGGACGATGGTCACTCACGAGATGGAAGCGTACCTCGACAGCGGCGCCTACGGCGGTTTCAGGCCAGGGGCAGTCGTCGGAGGCATCGCTCACGCCGGCGGCTGTTATCGCGCCGAGCATGCTCGGATCGCAGTTTCGCGCGTGTACACGAACAATCTTCCCGGCGGTCAGATGAGAGCGCCGGGCGAACCACAGGGATTCTTCGCCGCGGAATCGCACATGGATTGCGTGGCGCGAAAGCTCGGAATGGACCCCTATGAATTTCGGCTGAAAAATTTAATCGAGGAAGGTGAAACCACACTGACCGGCGGCCACTATCGAGGAATAAAGGCCAAAGATACACTCAAAGCGGCGGTAAAAACCGCGGGATACAAAGCTTCGAAGGCCGCCAATATGGGACGCGGAATAGCGATGGGCTACCGTGGGCCGGGCGCAGGAAGCACCTCTCTTTCGCTTTCACTCAATCCCGACGGTACCATCGTCATCCGCACGTGCCTCTTCGAGCAGGGCACGGGCACCTACACGACTCTCAGGCAGATCGTCGCTGAGGAGCTGTCGCTCAAGCCCGACGAGATTCAAATCCAAATCCTGGACACGGATTCAGGCGTTCCTTTCGATTCCGGCATCGGCGGCAGCCGGGGGACTCGGGTGGCCAGTGGCGCTGCGTTTCAGGCGGCGCGAGCAGCCAAACAAGAATTGCTCGATCTTGCCGAGAAACTGCTCGGTTGGCCAAAGAGCGAAACGGTCCTCGTCGGAAAAGAGCTGGTTCACAAGAAGACGAGAAAGCGCAAACGTTGGGACAAACTGCTGTCCCGTGCGGGCCGTTCCGTCACCGGAGCGGCCATTCATCGAGACGAAGATCATTCACCGGTAACCGCGTTTGCGGCGCAAATTGCCGAGGTCTCGGTAGATACAGAAACAGGGGAAGTGAAATTACGCCGGCTCACCACGGCCCACGATACGGGAGTCATCGTGAATCCCATCGGCCATCAAGGGCAGGTCGATGGCGGCGTGGTTCAGGGCATCGGCTACGGCTTGATCGAATATCTTCCGGTTCACGAAGGCCACGTGGGAACAGCGCACTTCGGCGAGTACAAAATTCCGACTGTTAAAGACATTCCGGAACTCAAGACCGTCATCGTCAAAGGAGAGGCCGGAGTCGGGCCGTACAAGACGAAAGGAATCGGCGAAAATCCCATCAGCCCGGTGGCGGCGGCGATTGCGAACGCGGTTGAAGATGCCGTCGGAGTGAGAATCAAAGATCTGCCGATCACGGCGGAAAAGGTTCTGAACGCGCTGCGGCTGCGATGAGCGGCTCCGGGCAGCCTATCGGTCATCGGCTACTGTTGCAGCGCAAATGCCGCAAATACGAAATCATGTCGCGGGCTACCGCGACCCATTTTAGCGACGGCTCTGGCGAAACTTCTCCCAAGCGGCGATGCCGGCCTTGACGGCGCGCACGTCGCCGTCGCCGCGGTGCCCGGCGCTGGCAACCGCGCCGACGATGCGATTATCGACGACAAGCGGAAAGCCGCCGGGGATGAATACGACCTCGCCCTGAAGCATGCTTAGCGCGCTCAAGTATCGCTGCGGATTTGTCTTGTACTGCTCGGCAGTTTCAGCCGTGTTTTGTTGGAGCGCGACGGCGCCTGTGGCCTTGCCCAAAGCAAGACGCTGAAAGAAGCTCGAAGTCCCATCCATCCGGTCCATCGAAACCACGTTGCCGTTGTCATCGACAACAATGATAGCGGCGTGTCCTTTCTCCGCTTTCACAAAAGCGGTGGCCGCGTCAACAATCACTCTCGCCTCCTCCAGAGAAATGGAGGCCGCGACGTCAATTCGTGGCCGTGTCGCGAACACGTCAGGGACCGGCTTGGGCTCCTGCGCAGATACAACCGAAACACTCGTCACTACCATTAGAAACGCCAGCGATTGGATTAGCTTTCTTTTGACCATGATAGTTATCCTCCTCGACAATATGGATCGATCCGCGTTCAATTCGGCTCGAAGGTGTCCATGATCGCCATCGTGCCCGGCGCCCGACCGCCTTGAACGATGCTCCCGCCAGGCAAATAGATCTTATTTCCGACCGCAACGGCGACTAAAGCGTGACGGGGCAGTGGCATGGGAGATAACTTCGTCCAAGCATTCCGCGTCGGATCGTACACTTCCGCTTGATTAAAGACGCCCAGCGGATTTTGCTCGTTGCCTTCACCGCCGAATACGTAGAGTCGATTATTGAGCACCGCGCCGGCTCCGCCCGAACGTCCCGATGGCATCGGGGCGCGATCTCTCCAGGCGCGCGTCTCAGGATTGTACTCCTCGGTATTGCGCAGCATATAGTTCGGCCGTTCCCGCCCGCTGACGGCGTAGATCCGTCCGTTGATGGCGCCGGCGACCAAATGATCACGCTTTTGTCGCATCGGGAGTAAAACTTCCCATTTGTCCGATTTGGGATCATACACCGCGACATCAGCCACCGGTTCATACTTTTCCTTGCTCCCGGCGGCGCTGAAGCGCTCGCCGCCCATGGCGTAGATCTTTCCCTCGACCACGGCTACCGCAAGCGCGCCGCGCGGTGTCGGCAGCGGCGCCCGTCGCTCCCAGCGGTCAGCCGCCGGATCATACTGCCATACGGAATCGACCGGAGTTCGTTCTCGGAAGCTTTTTGCGAAGCCGCCGACAACGTAAATTTTCCCATCCACCGCCGCCACCCCCAAGTGATGCAGCGCCTCCGGCGCGGGCGATGCCTGCTTCCACTGTTTCGCGACGGTGTCATAGACTTGTACCAGTGTGCTCGGCACCATATCGGCGCCGTAGCCGTCGATGAGATAGATTAAATTCCCGAGCGCAACGGCGCCGGATTCCTGGCGCGCTTCCGGCAGCGCAACGGCCAGATCCCACTTACCGCCCTTGGGCGGCGCGCCTGCCCCGCCACTGCTCATTGCAGCGCCAAGCTCGGAGAAACCGACTAAAGTAACGATCAAGCAGCTCCACCGAGCCGTGCGACTTGCCCGTCGACCCCATGCTTGCGACAAACGAACCCAAACGCTGCTAAACCAGATCCCCATCCTCATCTCCTTTCGTTTACCGGCGACGCATAGCACGACGCGATCACGGAAATATCGTTACGATTGCGCGAGCTATACTCAAGTTGACGCTTACCTGTCAATCACTCAGATCCTCGGCGCTTGTCCGACAAAACAGACAAACCTCTCTGTTGTTTCCTACACTCGGGGGTAAAGTCTCGCTTGCTTAAGAATGACAAAAGCAATTAAACGGCGAATAAACCGATCGTTACGGGACAAGGCACGAGGCTTGCGTTTTGTCACAGCCGGGGCATTCATTGGCGAGCTCACCAGCTCATATTGAAAAGGAGGGGTTTTTTATGCTTAATTGGGCGCTTACTTTTCTGGTCATAGGATTGATCGCCGGACTATTCGGCTTCTTCGGAGTTGCCGGCGTGGCTACGCAAATCGCATGGATTTTATTCGTCGTGTTCATCGTTTTGTTCTTAGTCAGCCTGGTCGCTGGGCGGCGCGGGCCGCCGGTCTAAAAAATATGAATTTGCCGGAGGTTAAAATGAAAAAACTTTTACTCTTATTGATGCTGATGACAGTGAGCCATTGGGGATGCGCGTTTTTAGGAGGCGCGGCCCTTGGCTCGCTTGCGACCGGCGCAGGATATGAAATCAATGCCAAACAACAGATGGACAAGTTAGAGGAAGACTACAAAAACGAGAGAATATCCCGCAGAGAATACGAGCAACGTAAGAAACAGATCGAAGCCGGATCCATTATCTATTAACCAGGTGATGAAAACTTGTGCGCATGGCGGCCCCGGTCCGGATCCAAATGCGACTTCCTCGATCTAGGCTCAGTCGGGTTTGAACCGGGGCCGCACACGAGGAAGCGTTGACGCCCGACGCGCAAATCCGTTCGGCCGTGCTCGCTTGCGCAGATGCCCTTTACTATCTGGTTAAAGAAGCCGTCTTTCTCGAGTTCCATAATCTAGAAATCCTCAGTTAATTCCATACAGTCTCGCGCAGTTGTCCCAAAGAATTTTTCTGCGCGACTCTGAACTGAGATCTTCGACGGCCATGAAAGAATCGATGGCGTTGGGCCAGTGCGAGTCCGCATGAGGATAGTCCGTGGAAATGACGATGTTATCATTACCGATCCTGCGGATGACGTCCCGCACCAGATCTTCATCAACGTCCACGGATATAAAACATTGGCGCAAAAAATAGTCGCTGGGTTTGAGGCTCAAAGGCTCCCCGGCGAACTCCTTTCTTAGATCCCAACGCTCGTCCAGCCGGTAGAGAAGCCAGGGAAGCCAACTGCAATTACCCTCGAGAAATGCCACGCGAAGTGTGGGAAATCTCTCCAACACTCCGCCGGCGCAGAATTTCCCGACGGCCAACATCAGCTCGACGGGATTGCGGAAGACATTCACGAGCACCCCGTCGTTGGGATGACCCGCAAGGCTGCGCGCGACTTGCTCTTGATTCGGACTCGCCGCCGGATGAAAGCAAACCGCTACGCCGAGCCGCTCCGCCTCCGCCCACAGCGGATCGAAGGTGCGGTCGTGAATGTGGCGTCCGTTCGACGGCTCCGGCACTAAAGACAATCCGACGGCGCCCAACTCTTTGACGGCGCGCCTCGTCTCATCGACTGCCATGTCGATATCGTGCAAGGTGATGAGCGCGGATGGCTTCAGCCGCTGGTTGTTCTCCTTGCAGAAATCGGCGATCCAGTTGTTCCAGGCCCGGCACAGGTCGTTGGCGTACTCGGGTTCTAAGCTGTCGTCGCAATGAAGAGGAAAGGTTCGAAACAAGACGGCAACGTCTAATCCTTCGTCATCCATGGCTTCAAGCTGTGATACAGGATCGTAGTCGCGACGGAAAGATTTTTCGTAGCGCTGCGCGACCTTAGCTTCGCCGGGAGAGCTCTCAACCCGAGCGTCTGTTTTCGGCGCGGCGGGGATCGCGTCAATCCCCGACACCCGCAGCGGGCGGCCGTCGCCGAATTTAAATTTGACCTGCCCGTGCCTTTTTCTCGGTTCTGCCCTCGGCACGCGATCACCCCATTTTGTATTCATGTATTTCAAGTAGAGATCGTGAGGTTCGAAAACGTGCATGTCACTATCCAGAATCTTTAAGCCGTTTCTCGCCATAGGTATTCTCCACGATTTTTTAGTGTCTCGTCTCTTTTTCTACATCTCTCAGAAAACTCGGATCAAGAAAAGCATCCACATCGGCCGGTCCATTTAATTGACCGTCCTCGCGCAACAGCGCGAGTAGATCCGCGACGCTTTCCCTAGTTACATAAGGAGTGGAACCCACCGCTTCCCACGCGTTTCCTCTCAGCTGTATGGTGGCAATTGTCGCCCGCTTCATGTCGAGCTTCTTACGGGGACGGTCGGTTAAAAAGTCACGCTGCCTGCCGGCGCCGCGATACCGAAAGCGTTCACCACCGAGCCGATGAGGCTGTAGTGGCCTATGAGCGCGATCGTTTCCACGAGTTGTTCCGCTCCCAGCTCGGCAAGGCCGCGCAAAAAGAGCTCGTCGGACAGTCGATGCTCGCGCAGGAGACTGCGCACCATTTCCACGAGCAGGCGTTCCCGCGGCGTCAATGCATCCAAAACTTTATTGACGCGCAGCGCCTCAACCGCGTCCGAGCGCAAGCCGGCCTCGCGTCCGCGAATCTCGTGGCGCGTCCACGGAAAGTGCGCGCCCATCTCGCGCGCGGTGGCGAGGATTACCAACTCACGGTCTGTCGCGGCCAGAGCGCCCTCGGAACGAAAGTAGGTCTCGACGGCGGCGATGCGCTCCGCG
>VBKE01000172.1 GCA_005879605.1 Deltaproteobacteria bacterium | reverse complement strand
AGGGCGTCACCCACGGTTTCCTTGTGCTTCGCACGGCCGACGGCGTCCTCATTGCGTCGGGCGATCTCCTCCAAGTTGACCGGCGCGGACAGGTCGAGAGCCGCATGGTATTCCGCTTCAAGGACGGTTCGGTATTCGACGAGAGGGTGGCGTTTACCCAGCAGCGCGTTTTTACCATGCAGAGCTACCGGTTGGTGCGGCGCGGACCCGCATTTTCCGAGGACGCCGAGGTCTCGCTGGAGCGAGCCTCGGGAAAGTATAGCGTGAACACCAAGGCCCGCAAAGACGGGCGGGAGGAGGTGCTCGATGGCACGCTCGAACTGCCACCCGACGTCTACAACGGCATGGTCATCGTGGTCGCGAAGAACCTCCCCAAGGGAGCGAGCGAAATCGTCCACATCGTCGCCTTCACCCCCACGCCCCGCCTCATCCAGCTGGAGCTGGCACCGGCGGGCGAGCGTACGGTAGTGACGGGGGAACTCGCAAAAACCGCAACCCACTACGTGCTCAGGCCCAGGCTCGGGAGCTGGCTCAAGCTTTTCGCCACCTTGTTGGGACGTGTGCCGCCGGACTCCCACGCCTGGATCGTCAATGATGAGGTGCCGGCGTTCGTGAGGTTTGAGGGCCAACTCTTTACGATGGGGCCCGTCTGGCGGATCGAGACGACGAGCCCCCGCTGGCCCGACTAGCCGACGCAAGGATATGGACCGGCCTTTCCGGCAGAAACGTCCGAACCGCGTTTCATGTTTTCTCAGCAGGAGAATAGGCACCTCGATATAACGAACTGATCAGGCAGTTTGCTTGAAATCTTTCGTATGGATGGCGAAATGACGAGCTGACTTTTTTGTTCACTTTGGTGCACCTGTAAGAATCTTCCTCCGTTTTTCCAGCTGTAGTTTTCTTTTTAAAGACGGCCGGTTATCGTCTTGTCCCACATTGACTAACTGAGATTCTTGATTGGTATGTTCCTTGCGCATCTCTCGAGGACCACAGCGAGGTTTCATTCGCGTCCATAAATTTGGGCTGTAACCAATGACACCTGAGCCAGACTATTCCACCTATACGCTTCAGCAGTTACTCGCGGCGCGCCAGTGGTCCGACGCCGACGGTCCTAAAAGCTGGCTCGAAGATGAGATCCGAAAACGTTGTGCGTTTTTCCAAGACGCAGCCAAGCATCTGGGGCCGACTAGCAGTGGGTCTGCTACTCAGTATAGACCTTGGGGCTCAATATTCGGCAGCGCCGCACTTGGGGTTTCTATCGGGCCCATGCTCGTCTCTCAGCTCCTCGATACGATAGGTTTCATTGGCGAAGATCACGTCCTCTTGTGGGATGTGTGGGCTCTGCTTACTCTCCCAATCGCGGTGATCGTATTCTTGATTGGTGGCATTAAGGATGTGGAGCGCGTTGGCAAATGGTTTCACCGATAGACAGATTCGGGAACGAGCGGCCCCGTCAGACTTGCCAACTTGCCCAGCAGCCAAAACAGCTTGAGGTCTCTGAGGAGGCCGACAGGTTAGAGCCATCTAAAGACCATCGTTCTCATTCCTCAATTAAGCGAAAACCAGACTACAAGACCGGTTCTTGGAATTCTAATCGAGATGTGGCTATGAAACAAAAACGTTTGCCTTAAGGGATAATTCGTCAAAAATGTGCACCTGTGCGGAGTCGTGCCAGGGACCGCAGCGCGACATGAATGACATGGATGCACAACGTTGCCTCCGGATCTGGCGTTAGCAATCACTTGATTGCGGAGAAGAGCGCATAAATGCTCTGAAGTTCCTGAATCGAACAAAACGGCTATTGCGCGTCTCAAAATTGCTTAGCTGACGGTACGGGACTTGCTGTAGATTCGTAGCTTTAACCAATTACGCGGAGGTCTATCTTCATGAACACCCGGTCAGCGGGAAGCAGCGGTCGATTGGGCGTTAGGCCCATCATCGCCATCTTAGGTTGTGTTTTTGGACTTGGATTGATTGTCTTCGCTTTAGGGGCGGGGACGAAGTCGCCGGAAAAAGAAGCTCCGGCGGGCGGAACCGCGGTTGCGCAAGAACCCAAAAAGCCCGGTCGCGCCTGGAACATGGCGCTGGGAAACGTTGTGGTTGTCGCACAAGAGCTCGGCTTTGGGGTTAAAACCGCCAATGATAGCAGCGCGGACCCTCGCAAACTGATTGCGCGGCTTGACGGCCAACTCCAGAGCCTTCGCGAGCTCTATCGGGCGGAGAGCGGGAAAGATCCGACTTTGATGGGAGGCATGACGTTGCAGTTTAACGTCAATCCCTCAGGCGAAGTTTCACAGGTCAAAGAAATCGCATCGCGCATCACCGATATAGATTTCAAGAAGGCGGTCATTGCCGAGGTTTCCAAATGGTCGTTTCAGGATATTACCTCGGATAACCTTACGGTCAATTGTCCGCTCCTCTTCGTGCGCGAAGGAATGGACATCACGACCTTGGTTCAGTGGGAAAAATCGCTGGCACAATTCGGCGATAAAAACGTTTTGGCCAAGAGCACCATGCAGGCGATCCAGCAGAGTAAAAGCCCTCAAAGATCCAAACCGGTTGGGACTGGCGTCAAGACTGTAGCAGCGGCGCCCGAAAAAGCGGCGCCGACCACGGCGGCAAAGTCTCCCGCGACGCTCTATCGGATCAAGTACGCGACCTCTTTGCGCAAAGAGCCAAACTTCACGTCAACGGAACTGGGAAAGTTTACGATCGGCACGAAAGTTTTCCTATTGAGCAGCCGGGGCGAGTGGCTGGAAGTGCGCTCGGATGATAGCGGGCTGTCCGGTTTCATACGAAAGGAGTTTGTCACGCCGATCGAAGTAGTGCAAAAACCGTAGTTTGAGATAAACCTCAGCTCTCGCAGTTTTAGATCTCTTCCACCCGACTTAAAAAATCCGTATCGACTCGAATCAGATTAACTGCCGCAGGGCTTTGGCCAGCAGCTCAACGTTTTCGACTCTCGCACCGTCTCCCATTAAACCGACGCGCCAAATTTTACCCTTGAGTGGACCCAACCCCGCGCCGATCTCGATATTGAACTCATCGTACAATCGCTGGCGCACTTTCGCATCATCGACGTTTTCAGGGACGCGTATGGCGTTGATCATCGGCGCCCGGATGGATTCGGCGACGGCCGGTTCAAGCTCCAGCTTGCGCATCTCCCGAACGAAAACTCCATGAACCTCGCGATGGCGCTGCCAACTCGCCTCTAATCCTTCTTCCAGGGCCACGCGCAGTGCTTCATGCAAGGCGTAGTTCATGGAAATGGGCGCCGTGTGGTGGTAGACCCGCTCGCTGCCCCAGTACTTTTCGATCATTGATAAATCGAGATACCAGCTCTGAACTTTTGTTTTCCGCTTTCGTACCAGCTCGACCGCGCGCTCGTTGAAGGTCACCGGCGAAAGGCCTGGCGGACAGCTGAGGCATTTCTGCGTGCAACTATAACAGACGTCAATCGCCCACTCGTCAACTCTCACCGGCGCGCCGCCAAGGGAGGTTACGGCATCGACGAGCAATAGGCTATCGTGCTCGTGAACCAGCCGGGATACTTCCTCCACAGGCTGGAGAACACCGGTAGAGGTCTCCGCATGCACGATGGCAACGAGTTTGTAATGCTTCTTGGCGAGCGCCGCGCGGAATTGCGCTGGATCGAGCGCCGTGCCCCACTGCGCCTCCACGGTATCCACCTGCGCGCCGCAGCGCTGAGCCACATCCACCATGCGCGTGCCAAAAAAACCGTTGACGCCGATGAGCACGGCGTCGCCGGGCTCGATGAGATTGACGAAACAGGTTTCCATGCCGGCGCTACCGGTACCGGACATCGGCAATGCGAGCCGGTTCTTGGTCTGAAAAACCTCCCGCAGCATAGCCATATTCTGGTCCATGATCTGGAGAAACGCGGGATCCAGGTGACCCACCACGGGAAGCGACAGGCTCTCGAGCACGCGCGGGTTTACCGCGCTCGGCCCCGGCCCAAGCAACCTGCGCAACGGTGGATTATTTTTTGGCGCCGCGGGCATAAATGTTTTTCCTTCCTGCGCTTGTTACAGCTCGGCCTTAACGTTGAGCTCCATGGAGCCGATTTTTTCAATGGTGCCCTCGAGGTGATCGCCGTCCTGAAGCTTGCTGACGCCGGCGGGCGTGCCGGTCGTGATAAGATCCCCCGGACGCAACGTCAGGCAGCTCGTCAGAAAGCGGATGTGTTCACGGAGGCCGCAGATCATGTCGCTGGTGTGCGCGGTCATGACCTCTTTGCCGTTCTGCAGTACTTTGATCGTGAGATTTTGCGGCTCGCCGATTTCGTCCTTGGTCACGATCCATGGCCCCAGACCGCTGAACGTGTCAAAACCCTTTCGAATGTTTCGTGTATTGTGCATGCCGCGCCCCCAAGGATCGCGCTGGCTGATGTCCCAGCACATCAGGTAACCGAAAACGTAATCGAGCGCTTGATCCTCGGTCACTTTCCGGGCCCGCTTGCCGATCACGGCGCAGAGTTCGCACTCGAAATCGACGAGCTTTGAAATCTTCGGCAAAATGACCGTGTCGTTGGGTCCGATAATGGACGAGGTCGGCTTGAGGAAGAACTCCGCCATCAGCTCATCCTTGCTCTTGCTCTCCCGGCCCGCGTTACCCATGCGGGTTTTCATTTCTTCTTGGTGCGCCCGGTAATTGGCCGCCGCGGCCCAGAGTGATCCGGGATTGGTGATCGGCGCTAAGAGTTTCACGGAACTCAGCGGAACAGCGCCCGCGCTTTGGGACGCGTCGCGCGCGATCTGCGGCGCCTGAGGATTATTGGCCAGCGCGTCAATGATCTCGAGCATCGTGTAACCGTTTCGCGCCAGACCGGCTTTGATCAACGCCTCGCCGACGTTGTACACCTTGTCGGCGACGATGACTCCTGCTTGATTGTCGTTGTAATGACAAATTTTCATCTTCGCCTCCGCTGTTGGATGTTAATCGACTTCCTCATACCTGAGTGTGTCTCGGCAAAGTCCAATCAAAGAGATGAATCGCCGCAGCAAATTTCGCTATCAACAAATATTCTTGAGACTTTGGTTGTCACCCCCGAATGATGTTATCGGGGTCCACTTTTACTTCGTCTGGATTCCCGATAGAGGCATTCGGGTGACGGCTTTGAGGTGTGTGGGTACCTTTTACGCAGTAAGCCGCGTGAACTAACCTGACGATATGAAATGGACTCGCGTCCCATTGCGACGACCGGCATCGAACCAGGCGTTTGACGCCTGTTGTCAGCCGTCGTATTTAGAATCAACGACAAGTGATGAGGAGCAATTGAAAGATGCTGAATCTGACCGTGGCCTGCACCAAAAATCCCCGCTTTGAGCCGCTCATCGACGGCACCGTTACGTCGAAGCTCTTAAACCTGCAATTTGTGGTCACCACGCCGCCCGAGCTTTTCTACCGCAATCTCAAGTACGACGAGTTCGATGTTTTCGAGATGTCGCTCTCCGAGTTGATCATCACCAAAGAGCGCGGCGATGGCAGCCGGTGGCGGTGGACCGCCCTGCCGGTATTTCCCTCCAAGGCGTTCGTGTGGCTCGGGTTGTTTGTAAACAGCGAGATGGGAATTCGCGGCCTCGCCGACTTGCGCGGGAAACGCGTGGGCGTCCCGGATTATGTCATGACGGCGGCGCTGTGGTTCCGCTCTTTCCTTAAAGAGCTTTGTGGCATCGAGCCGGCGGATGTCTCCTGGTATGTCGGCCGGACGAAGCAGTTCAGTCACGGGGCGATATTAGGATTCGACAAGACTCCGCCGGTCGGTGTTTCGCTCACCTGGCTCGGCGAGGAACAAACTTTTGATCGCATGCTCGACTGCGGCGAGTTGGATGCGGCCTATGGTTTCGAGCCGCGCCACGATCCGAAACTTCAAACCTTCGGCAATATCGATCGCTATGGGGGCACGCCTATCTCGGGCAACCCGCGGCTGCGCAAGCTGTTGGCGGACGGCGGCCGCCGGGTGGTCATCGATTATTTCGAGAAAACTAAAATCGTTCCGGCAAATCACACCATCGCCGTGCAAAGCCGTTTGCTCGAAGAGCATCCCTGGGTAGCGCTGGAGCTTTTCAAGCTTTTCCAGGAAGCGAAGCTGGCGGCTTACGAAAGAGCTAAACGGTGGAGCTCAGCCTATTTGTATTTTGGCGGCAGCGACGCGGCGAGCCAAGCCGGCCTTTTCGGTGACGACCCCTATCCGTACGGCATCAAACAAAACCAGGAAATGTTGGAACTTCTCTTCCGCATTTCGCGGCAAGGCGGTCTGACGCAAAAACTCGCTCGCATCGAAAATCTTTTTTCCCCGACCACGCTGGACACTTGACCCATTCATGGTTGCATTTAACTTGGATCACGAGTTGATCCCGATGAGGAAAACGCCATGAGCGACAAATTTCCGACCGTCGATGCCGATGGCCATCTTGAAGAAGTCCACATCAACTGGAAAAAACGAGTGTCCGAAAAATATCGGGCGATGGCTCCGGAGGAGCGTCTGGCGAGCGACAGCCACTTGCGCATGACGCTCGAAGGCAAACCATGGCCGAAACCAACCGGATTTGGTCTCGGCGTCGGAGGACCCTATCGCCGTTCACATCCCAGACGTGAAGGAATGAAAGATCCCAAGGCACGGCTCATTGATATGGACAGCGAGGGAATCGACATCGCCGTGCTCTTCGGCGGCGGGATTGGGGGCAGCATTCCGGCGCTTGAAGACGCCGCCTTTGCGACCGAACTGGCGCGCGCGCGCAACACCTGGGTGGCGGAGTATTGCTCGGAAAATCCCGCCCGTCTCAAGGGGACGGCGGTGCTGCCACAGCAAGATGTTTCAGCCGCGGTGGCGGAGCTCAGGCGCACCGTAACCGAGTTAGGGTTCGTCGGCGTCTCTTTCTTGCCTAATCTGCGCGGACGGCACATGGGCGACCCCTACTTCTTTCCCATCTATGAAGAGGCCGAACGCCTCAACGTTCCGATTTGTGTCCACATGTTCCTGGGACGCTATGGTTCCGAGGCGACCGGCACCTTGCGTGTGGACAAGTTTTTTTATTCGCACCTTTTCGGGCACACCTTCGAGCAGATGATCGCTCTCTCGGTAATCATGGGGGAAGGATTGCTGGATCGTTTCCCGAAGCTGCGCTTTGTGTTTTTGGAATCGGGCTGCGGCTGGCTGCCTTATTGGCTTTACCGCTTGAACGAACATTATGAAGTGCTGGGCAATCAGGTGCCGGCTCTCCAAACGGAACCGAGTGAGCTACTGAAGCGAGGACAGCTATACTTTTCATGCGAGGCCGATGAGCCCGAGATCGCGCACGTCATCGAAGCGATCGGCGACGACTGGATCGTCTTCGCCTCCGACTACAGCCACTTCGACAGCCGCTTTCCCGGCGCTTCCCAGCCGATCATCGACAATCGAGAGCTCAGCGACACGTCCAAGCGCAAGATCCTCAACGACAACGCCCGCCGGCTGTATTCACTGGATTGAAATGCTTTGCAGACATTTAACATCCATTACGATTCTCTTCATACTCTTGGCCTTAAATTCAGTCAGCAACGCCACCGCCGAGAACGTCAAGATCGGCATCCCGTCGCTCACTGTAACCATGATGCCGCTGGCGGTCGCCAAGGAACGAGGATTCTTTCAAAAGGAAGGGCTGAACGTTGAGATGGTGCTCATGCCCGCCGCCCTCAACATCAAGGTGCTTCTGGCCGGCGACATCCAATACGCGACGACGATCACCGCGGGCGTGGTCGCGAACATCCGCGGCATCAATACTCGCGTCGTCATGTGCTTTGTCGATCGGGTGCTACTGGATCTCGTCGGCACTCCCGAGATCGGTTCGATTGCGGACTTGAAGGGGAAGTTAATCGGGATCTCTTCGCGGGGCGGATTACACGACGTCACCATGCGCCGCATCTTCGCCCAATCGGGAATGGAGCCCTCGCAGGCGACCTTCATCACCGTCGGAGGCCAGGGCGCGATGCTCGCCTCACTACAGTCAAAACGGATCGCTGCCGGCTTGCTCAACCCGCCGCATAATTTTCTCGCCTATCGCGAGGGGCTAAAAAACTTGGGATTTGCTGGCAATTTCGTGCGGATTCCCAGCACGGGCATCGTGACGATGAAGGAAACTTTGGAACGCTCACCCGATCAGGTCCGGCGCATGCTCCGCGCCCTGACCCGTGCCCGGGCATTCGCAAAAGATAATAAGGCCGCGACCGTGGCGATCCTTAGACGCTTTGTCCAAATGAACGACGAAGAACTGGTTGCGAAAATCTACGACTATCACAAGAGAGCCGAGACCCCGGACGGCAGGGTCGATGCAGCTCTGGCAGCCGACACTATCCGCGACAGCAGCCAAGCCGAGGGAATCACCAAGGAGGTTCCGGTAAAGCAAGTCTTCGATTTTTCCTACCTACCGGCACGCTGAACGTGCTGACTCAAGCGTTCTTGAACTGTTTGAACTGCCCGGCTGTTCTGGCATTTTTGCTCGGGCGCTTACTTCAACTCCGGTATGACGCGCTCCGCG
>VBKE01000171.1 GCA_005879605.1 Deltaproteobacteria bacterium | reverse complement strand
GATCTCATCGAGGCGATCCACGCGGGCGCTATTTCCATGGACTTCGTCAAACAGGAGGTTGCCCTGGGCCATGTGAGGCCTTCGCTTATGTATCAGCTGGAGAACCTTATAGAGGATGGTCTGCTGCTCCCACGAGAAGCGAGACGAATGGATAGGAATTTCGTTCCTCCTTACCGCGCTCTTCCCAGGCATAGCGGATCTTCTTGGTTCCAAGCCGGAAAACGGCTTCGCGCGCTCATGCGGCATTGCTACCAGAAGAGTCCTGCATACCGCTATCGGCGTATGTTCTATGACTGGCTCTACAGATAACCGGAGGAAGAATTCCTCCTCTCAGGAGCCAAAATCGGATTAGCGGGTCGTTCGCACGACCACGGAGCAAGTGGAATATTCCCGGCGTCACATCGATGGTTCTAGTCGTTGATGCCTTATGTCGGATGATCGAAGTGACACCCTGTCTTTCAGGCCCATCCCCCTTATTTCGCCGTTTTCTTCGACCAGACGCAAGGTCGCGGGAGCAGCCGGGGAAGACTTAGGAAGATAACCACTGAACTCTGCGTTGGAGTTTGTCTATGCCTCAATCTCTAGAGTTTATTCCGTTTGTTGTAGCTACGGTTTTTATCTTCGGCGCTATCGTCGGCAGCTTCCTCAACGTCTGCATCATCCGAATTCCGAACGGCGAGTCAGTTGTTCATCCTCCTTCGCGCTGTCCAAAATGCAAAGCAGCAATCGCTTTCTACGACAACATTCCGCTGCTCAGCTATCTATTCTTAAGAGGCCGGTGTCGTTTTTGTGCCGAGCGGATTTCGCCTCGTTATTTTGTCGTCGAGCTACTGATGGCGTCGCTTGCGGTCGCGCTTTACTACGAGTTCGGTTTCGGTATAGCCTTTGCCGCCAGTTTCGTTTTCGTTGCTGCGCTCATCGTAATTTCTTTCATCGACCTGGAGGTGAGGATTGTTCCCGATGTGATCAGTCTACCGGGAATTGTCGTAGGGCTTATTTTTTCTCTGATCGGTCGTTTCATAGTAAGCGATCCGTTCGAGCTGGTGCCGTCACCCCTTAGTTCTCTAATCGGGATATTAGTCGGCGGAGGATTTCTTTTGGCGCTCGCGTGGGCGTACGAGGCCTTCACGGGTGTCGAAGGGATGGGTGGTGGAGACATCAAATTACTCGCAATGATCGGCGCCTTTCTTGGCTGGCCGTCGATCCCGCTGACGTTATTTTTTTCCTCCTTGGGCGGATCGGTGATCGGCCTCACGGCAATGGCCATCAAAGGCGTCGGTCGCAAATATGCACTGCCCTTCGCCCCCTTTCTCTGTCTGGGAGCCCTTCTTTACTTATTTTTCGGCAAGGATTTGATCCGGCTTTACCTCCCTCCGGGATAAACTACTAACCCCTTTCCTGTTTCATTTTTGTGTCAGCTTAACGCTTTTTGTCATCTAGCCTCACCAAAATTACTGCTGGCAGTAAAGCCTTAAATCAAGAAAAGCCCAAATATACATCTAGTTAACTAGCTTTAGGCCTGGCAAAACGGATCTGGCATGTTTTTGGCTCACAACCCTCCGCGGATTGGTGGGTTCCATGAAAATGTCAGGCTACTTTAGCTCAAAGCAGGCTGGTTTTACTATTATCGAGATCGTCCTGGTTCTCGGGGTGGGAATGATCATAATGGCTATCGCCATTCCTAATTTGGTCGCTGTGCTTCCCGGGTTTAGGCTGTCCGATGGCGCGCGACAAGTCGCTAAAGATCTACAGGTGGCGCGGATGAAGGCCATTGCACAGAATAGAAAGTTTCGGCTCAATTTCGTTAGCTCCAGTTCGTATACGGTGCAATCCGACCAGAACGGTGACGGAACCATAGCGTCAACGGAAAATGAAAGTGGTCCCTTTAGCTTGCCTGAGGGGATTACGGCCACACCGCTCGGCGCCACCTCCGAATTTCAACCCCGCGGAACCGCGAGCGCGTCCGGTACGATCACCTTGCAGAACAGCAACAGTCAGCAAAAAGCGTTCAGATTTCCGTTGTCGGACGGGTATCGATTCCTTAGCGGGCAAGAAACCAAATGGGATTGATTGAAAAAGCGCTTTCAAAGAGTAACGGCGCGGCTAAAGGTTTTACTGTCATCGAGGCTTTGATGGCAATGGTTATCTTCGGCGTTGCTATTCTTGGGCTTGCCATAGGCGCGACCACAGTAGTGCGGGCAAATCAGGCGAGTCTTTATATCACGATTGCGACCAATCTAGCTCAGGACAGACTCGAGGAGCTCAAGAGCAGGACGTCGGGCACTATCACTGCGAGTTCAGAAACTCAAACCGTCTCAGGGGTGACCTTTACCCGCTCTTGGACCGTGGATGCAGCGGGCGTTAATAACTGCCCCAATGTCAGCGGCCTGATCTGCATTGCCGTAACAGTGAACTGGAGAGATTATGCCCAGCGCAATGTAGTGATCTCTTCCGCAGTCAAACAATAACTGGCAGTCGGTTGGAGATGGTGAAGAGCGAATATTGGGAAGGCAAAGGTCAATGCTAAGCAGAAAGCGGCTCAGGTTTCAGGGTTCAACGTTGAACGCTAGACATCACGGGGCTCACGCTGGATTTACCTTGGCTGAGCTTTTGGTCTCCATGCTGCTCAGCTCTATTATCATGGGAGGGGTTTACAGCGTCTACCGGATGCAGTCTCATACCATGAAGATACAAGAAAAGCGTCTGGATGCCCAGGATTATGCGCGGTCCGTCCTCGATATGATGGTTCGAGAGATTAGAAACGCAGGGAATAATCCTAAGGGCGCTACAGGTGGAGCTAACTGTGCCGGTGGTAGCGCCGGTGCCCCCGGCGTTGTTACAGCCACGGCCACGACTTTCCGGTTCACTTACGATTTTCAGGGGACCACGGCGGGATCAGTACCAAATGGAACCTGTGACAATGCTGACGAAGATATCACTTATGCGTTTGATACGACCTGTTCGGGAGGGGGATCTCTGGGCAATATCACCCGCAATGGCTCCTCCAATCCGCTTACGGACTGTAACGTCGTCACCAGTAGTTTTACCATAAGTTATTTCAAGCAGGATGGGACGTCACTCACCGCACCTGTCACCGGAACTAATTTGGCGCTCATTCAAAGGGTCCAGATCACTTTAACAGTTCAGTCTAAAAATCCCGACTCTCAGTTTGGTGGCCAACAGCTTGATGCGACGATGACGTCCAGTGTCGATCTGCGCAATCGGGGGTTACCCTCATAAGAAAGAATGGAGTGGTGGTTTATGAAAACAATTTTGCGCAATGAACGCGGTTTCACCCTCGCAATAGTGCTGATGATGATGGTCGTCCTACTATCAATTACTGGAGCGGGTCTCCTCTTTAGCAGTCTCAATCTTAAAGCTTCTGCCAATCTCAAGGGGGGAACCGTGGCCCTGCAGGCCGCTGATGCAGGTATCCAGCATGCCCTGGCGGCGATCCCTGCGGGGGGTAACTTTAGTTCGTTTTGGACAGGTACAGGTTTAACGAATTTTCCTTGTAAGGATTCAACCGGCACCACCACTGGAACGTGCAATGGAACGACATATAAACCCACCCTTACTGGCTCGATTAACGGTTACAGTTACAGCGTCGTGGTGGAGAACGATACAACTGTGTCAGGAGAGACAGCGACCGGCGATGTCAATAAAATCGTCATGCTTACCTCCACGGCAACGCGTCCTAGTGGCTCAAACAGAAAGGTTAAGGCTTATATCGGGAGATCCACCTGGACCCCGCCGGGTACAGTCTATCTGCCAGGGGCATCGACAAACATCAGCGAGCAATTCAATGGCAATGGTTTTTTGGTCAGTGGAAAAGACACGAATCAGTGGGGGGCGGTTGGCTCAGGCTCGGCGAGCCCCATTCTGGGAATCGCGACCTCCGTCCCTGCCTCAACGACAGAGGTTACCAGCACGCTCGGTAGCAGCAAGTATAGTCTAGTTACTGGTCTGGGAAGTAATCCCAGTGTGAATACCGCGACCACCTTAGATGTGGCTCAACTGGCTACCGATTTGATTAACTCGAATGTCAGTGTGCTAAACTTGCAAGCCGACGACTATAGTACTCTGGACTTTGGGACAAGTGCTACTAATCCAAAGATCGTCCACATACAAGGCGATAGTCACGTAAAATGTGGTAGCGGGAATCATCCAACTGCCGTGGGTTATGGTGTTCTTATAGTGGATGGGAATTTGACCACTACTGGTTTGTTCAGATGGGACGGCATCGTTATAGTCCGGGGAACCAGTGTTAGTATTAGTGGGGGCGGCTCCGGTGGTTCCACCATTTGGGGGACGCTCTTGGCCAAGCAGCCAGCTTCCTCTTCCAGCATGGCGTTAACCATCGCTGGAAGCAGTAACGTTACCTACAGCAGTCAAGCGATAAAGACCGTAACGGATAAATGGCCGAGCGCTTTTTCCACCAACGCCAGGATCATCGCCTGGAATGAGATGATGTAAGGAGGGTTCAATGCAGATCTCTTTTTGGCAACTACGCAGTGAGCAAGTAAAGGAGTCGGGTCACGAAGGGGAGATGACTATGGAAAACAAGCGCAACCTTTTTGGAAGGAGGCAGTATATAGTTGACAAACGTTCGCAGATTTACCTCGCCGTCCTCCTGGTCTTTTACCTGGTGATTTACAGCCTTGCTCTGCTGGCGATTATTCTGGGGCCATCGGCTCTCGTGTTCACCAGCGAGAGTACGCCCTGGGCGCAGAAAGTGGCGACCAGTCGTGAGTTCTTATCGCTGGGTGAGAAAGTGGTTCCGGCGGTCAGCGTGATTGCGCTCCTCCTGGCAGTACACTTTATTTTAATCACCCACCGCCTTTTCGGCCCGCTCTTTCGTTTTCGAAGAGTTCTTCGCCAGTGGGGCGAGGGAGAATGGCCGCGGCCCTTTAAGGCAAGGCCCAAAGACTTTCACCAGGAGGTATTCGAAGACTTCAATAAAGCGACCGTAAGTCTCAAGGGAGATTTCGGCCAGGTCAAGGCCGAGATATCCGCTGCTCTGGCGGGCCTGCAGAAAATGGAGTCTTCAACTGCGCAGCCAGAGCAAGCCTGTCAGTTAAAGAATATCGGCCAGTCTTGTCAGGCGGCCTGCGCTATCCTCGATAAGTATGGATTATAGGATTGGTGTTACAGAGTTGATGTCGCGGTGTGGGATTATTTATGAAAGCAATTTTCCGAAATCAATGTGGTTTTTCACTCGTAGTCGTAATTATAGTGCTGGCGCTCCTCCTGTGGGTTACTGGAGCGGGGCTTTTCTTTAGCAGTCTCAATCTCAAGTCCACTAACAATCTGAAAGGTGGAACCTCAGCGATGCAGGCCGCTGATGCAGGCATCCAGCATGCCTTGGCGCTGATTCCTGCAGGAGGGGACTTTAATTCGTTTTGGGCAGGTACAGGTTCAGCGAATTTTCCTTGTAAGAATTCATCTGGCGCAACTGGAACGTGCGATGGAACGAATTATAAACCCACGCTTACGGCTTCGCTTTCTGGCTATAGTTACATAGTAGAAGTCACTAACGACACGACTGTGACAGGGGAAACGGCGACCAACGATATCAATAAAATCGTCATTCTTACTTCCACGGCAAGCGGTCCAAATGGCACCAGGAAGGTGATCAAGGCCTATATCGGTCGGGGGAGCTTTGGAATTGGTGCGACTAGCCTTCCAGGCTCCACTGCCTCTAATACGGAAACCAACTTCTCCGGCACGTCGTTCAGCATTAATGGAAATGACAACTGCCATGCGGCTCCTGCTGTCCCCGGCATAGCAGTTACCGATGCAGCTCTCGCGACGGAGATTACGAACGCTACAACCTCGGATGGAGGATTGGCGTCCGACCAGATGAACCTTGTCACTGGGGCTGGAGGGGCCCCTAGTGTCGCTACTATACCTCCCCTTTCTCAGACGGTTTCCCAAATAGCCGACGGCTATCTGGCCCTTCCACA
>VBKE01000005.1:7310-142271 GCA_005879605.1 Deltaproteobacteria bacterium | reverse complement strand
GAGGTAAAACTTTCCGACGCCTGAAAATTTGCTACTCTTATCACGAGGAGACGCCCCTATGGAACCATCAGCAACATGGGTTCTCCGCTAATTCAGGTGTCACAAGGATTCGAAACCCAGGTCCCAATACATCCTGACATGACAAGCGCTCTCGAAAACGCCATATGCCCGCACTGCGGCTACAGGCCACCGCACCAACCCATTAACCGATGGGAGCGAACCATTGACGGCCATACGATACTTCGCCCAAAAGACCCCGAATCTTCGTGAGACCGGTTCATCCCACCGTTCAACTAAACCGGGCTGCCGATTTATTAGGTAGAAAATATGGCCGCGAAAGAGAAACCTGAATCTAACGCAGAATGCCCTTGCACGGAAAAGAAAGAAGAGGCGGGTTGAAACTCCACAAGGGGAGCCAAAAGTGAGGCGGTTTCTTCATCGGGAGCTGTGCTATAGGACGCTAGTTTTAGTTTAAGGAGACAATATGGCTGAAGAAGAGGAAACACGTTGGGTGGTATGCGACTCAGGCTTTCAATCCATCGTGAGCGGCGCTCAGCTTCTTTTAAGGAAACTGGTAAGGGTACGGGGCGTTCAGGCCTAAGCAACTTTCTTATACTCAAATCGGACCAACAACTTAGCTTTAAGTGCGCTGGCAATCCGTTCAAGCAAATCAAGAGAAGGCACTCGCTGATCGGTGCCAGACTCCAGCCTTGCAATAACAACCTGACTGCTTTGGGCCTTCTTGGCAAGTTGGGCCTGAGTTAATCTCGCTTTCAGCCTCGCATCCCGAACCAATCTTGCAATTTCACTGATGGACTTTTCCCGTTCGAAATAAAAACTAAATTCTGGATCCTTAAGCTCCCGCTTTAAAACGTCCTTGAGAGTAATCCTCTTGTTCTTAACTTTCATGACAGCAACTCCTTCATTCGTTTTATGGCAACTTCCCGCTCCTTGAGAGGCAGTTTTTGTCCCTGTTTCTTATAAGCATGGAGCAAAACCATTTCTTCTCGCTCGATCAGCACATAGAAAACTCGATGAGCTGACACCCTGATTTCCCAGAGCTTTCCTTCGATCTGCCGGAATTGCACTCGAACAGCATCAAATCCATGACGTTCAATCTGATCGAGCGCCTGTAACAACCGGGCACGTTCCGGTTTGGACAGGTCTCGAACGTAATCCAGAACTGGAGACCTGCCCGACGCCGTTGTATAGAAGGTGACCCGCATTTTTAGAATATAGCCGATTGGATATATCCGTCAAGACGGCACCTCGGCGCGTGAGAGAGTCTCCTGTCAAGTCTCGACTACAGCTTCGGCAGCCGAGGCCGTGCAGCCGGTCCAGGGTTTTGCCCACGCGGGATTCAAGCTTCTCTGCTCCTCCCTGGCGGGCGGTATGAAGGTTAAAACTTGCTCATTCACCTGTATAGGTGACCCCATTGACGTGACGTTCAGCCATGGATAGATAATGGCCCTGAAGATTAGAGTGGAGGGAAAATCCAGTTGCAGAAGACATTCAGGAGTTTTGCAAAGGATTTAATTGGTGCAGTTGCTGTTACGTGCGTAGTTGTCTGGCTCTTTAACGGATTCACCTCACTCCAGCGATTTGATGAATTGCTTTATGCGCTTAGGTTCCCAACGGGAGATTCGGCTAGTCCCGACATATTGCTTGTAGAAATCACCCCGGAGACCTTAAAGCTTTTGGGGGATTGGCCGATTGACCGAAAATTTCATGCCACTGTATTGGAAAAGTTAGCGCGCAACCCTGGAAACATAATTGGCGTCGCGTTTTGGTTTAATCAGCCGCTTTCCGAGCCTGGTGATTCGCAGCTTGCCCGTATTGCAAGTTTGTACAACAACATAGTTTTTTCCAGGCCCGTATGGACGACTGACCCCAACGGGCGTGTGTTGTACAAAAATCTGGCGGACGCCAATCCGACTACCGCGGTAGAGCAATATGTTGATTACCCGTCTGGATCGTCAATCGGGCTAACAGCGATTTACACGCACTTGTCTGGTCCAGTTTCTAGATGGTTAGAAGTGCTCCCCGTGAAATTATTTCGTATGTTCAAAGAACGGCAGAAAACGTCTCTCGATCCAAGAACTTTTGATACAAACCCATTCGATTTCATTCGTGTGTACAAACGACAATTCTCAAGTGCCGATCCGATATCTTTGGAACCATTTATCGTTAAGATGCCTATTAACTACGTTGGTGACGCTGAAGCGTTTCAACGCGTACCCTATGAACGCTTACTGGAGAATGAGGATTTTTCCTGGATACACGACAAGATCATCATTATCGGAGTGGCATTTCCTGTCCTGGGACAATTCACACCCCTGTCCGTTCGTAAAGGTGCCGAGACTAACAGAGCAGTTATAACGGCCAACGCAGTGAATACTCTCCTCACGGGGCAGTATATACGCACGCTCCATCCAGTGATCACCTCTGGATTACTCGCCCTCTACTGTATCCTCGCACTTTATGTCTTTAGGAAAGTCCAAAGTAATGGAAAGCGAATCGGAATTGGGATCGGGATTTTTCTCGGCGTATTCATAACGAGTTACTTCCTTTTCGCGGTCTTGCGATTTCAAATCGTGATTTTCCCCTTCTTCATGATCTGGATATTGGTCCAAGCCTATTTTGCGGCCAAGGAGTCAATGAGTCACGTCGCTCGGAGTTTGCGGACAGTAAATCAATAGTACAGGCAGCAATCACAAATTCGCGGCTATACGGGGCGGTTGTGGCTCGTCCATTTACGGATTGATCGGATCGACAGTGTAGACCGTCACGCGACGGAGGCAAGCGGAGGGAACTAAAATGGTTCTCTCAGCTGGTGCAATCGGAATTCTCTTCACTGAAACTTAGGCATCACCTCTTTTGACATCAGCTCCAGGGTTCTCCGCACATCGCTCATCGGAACGCCGCCGAAGTTGACCATGCAGATAATGTGGGTGACGCCGATCTTTTCGTATTCCCGGAAGATCTCTTCCGCCCGCTCCGGAGAGGAGAAAACCACGAGTCTTTCGGTTTTCACATTGTCGAAATCCGGAACCTTGGCTCCCGGGCGTCGGTACTTTTTGAGATATTCGACAATGCGCTCAAAACAAGGGCGGCTGACCTTAACCGCCTCTTCTTCGTTCGGGTGGAGGTAAACATGCAGGGCAACGATGATGTCCGGATCTTCTTTGTGCCCCGCCCGAATATAGGATTCCTTGAAGAGGTCATTTTTTTCCTTTACCTCGAGTATGGAGTTGGATCGCACGAAGGGAATTCCCATTGTGGAAAATCCCAGCTCTCCGGTCTTGATCAAGGTCTCGTCGCTTGAGGCCGCCACCCATATCGGCGGCATCGGCTTTTGCACGGGCTTCATGTACAAGGAACCGTTCTCGATCTGGTAAAACTTTCCTTTGTGGGAAAACTCCTCCTGAGTCCACGCCTTTAAAATGAGGTCGAATGACTCCCAATACCTTTCTCGCGCTTCCTCCATCGACATTCCGAACGTTTTGTATTCGACCGGCGAAAAGCCGCTTCCGATCGCGAAATTCAGCCGTCCGCCGCAGAGGTTGTCGGCCAAGGCGTATTCCTCGGCCACAACCAGCGGATGATGAAAAGGAAGAACGCTCACCGCCGGGCCCAAACGGATTTTCTTCGTGCGCTGCCCCAGCGCGGCAATGACCACCGGAGGCGAAACGCAGGTCCCGTACCAGTAAAAATGATGCTCCCCGAGCCAGAAGGAGTCGAATCCCAGCTCCTCGGCCCATTCGGCCATGGTTAAGACTTCTTCGTAATACTTTTGGTTCGAACGGCCGAGATCGGGATGGTTGTCACCAAAGATGAATATGCCAAATTTCACAGAAGCGCTCCTTTGTCCTTTTGAGCATCAATCCTTACGCGGCCGGAAGGATGAAGCCGATCCAGGCGGTTTCACGCCTTGGTCATCGACCCAGGCCATTCGGCAGCGCCGCGGCAATCTCGGGCCAGTGGTCGTATCTCGTCACTATCGGATGGTCAATACCGGCCCGATTCCACGGACGATTCAACAGCGCGACCGAGACTTTCATTTGTTTCGCCAAATACTCGGCCATGGTGAGGGAGTCTTCGACGGCCCAGCAGAAACGATAATTAGCCAGCTCCGCCAGTGTGATTCCAATCGTGTTGTCGGTAGGGAAACGTCGGTATTTGTCGACGACGACGAATGAATGATAGGGCACGTGATAGCGCGCCAGCCATTCAATCGACGCTGCATAAGTGGATGGCGGCCTTCCCGTCACGATGGCGATCTCATACCCAGCGGCCATCCACTCATTCAATACCGCGACGGCTCCGTCCATCGGCTCGAGCCTGAGCAACTCGTCCGGCTGATGGACGATGCGGAACAGCTCGGCGATTTCCTCGGCGCGCAGCCCGCAGGCCTGCCCGAGGTCAAAAGTGGTCAATTGTTCAAAGGCGATCTGTTTGCCGAATTCTCGTTCGATGATGGTGAGGCAGCCTCGCGCCGTATGGCAAAGCACGTCGTCCATATCGATGTAGATGGTTTTAGTAATAGACATTACTCTTGCATCATACCTTCAATAGGACGAGAAAGCACTCAACTCATGCGCCTTCTTACCAGGCGGATGGAAAGATCGCCCTTACGAAAGTAGATACTATTGTGGTTTGGTTGTTTCGCGAGCTCTTCAATAAGGTTCAGCAGCGGATTTTGGGTCACCGTGTACATTTGGGCTGGACCCGCGGCCCGCATCTTGTCTACTTCTTCTTTGCCGGTAAAGAAGCGCATCAGAATTTCCTCATCGGCGACACCCTGCCCGCCGAATTTTTCCCGCAGTTCTTTGAGCGAAGCCTGGGGAGTCTCCGCCTCGGCAATTTCTCTTGCTCGCGCTCGCTTGAGAATCTTGTCCTTGATATTGGTATCCATCAGGGCGGCGCCTTCTTTGCCCCACACTCCCAGTGCGTATTGAATGGTCTGATCTGTGATTTCCTTATAGCGCTCTCCCACGATGACGTTAATGGCGGCCTGGCTTCCGACAAACTGCGAGAGGGGAGTCACCATGATCGGATAGCCAAACTCGGCTCGAACCCGGGCCGCTTCTTCGAGAGTCTGCTCGATCTTGTCTTCCATCCCGACACGACGCAGCTGATAACGCAAATTTGAAATCATCCCACCTGGAATCTGGTGCACGTACTGTGCATAGTCGTACTCGGGCGTTTCCCCGATGGGCAAGTTCTCTTGTTTAGCGATAGTGGTGAAGTGCTTGGCTACGGGACGAATCGGTTCTTCGTCGACGATTGGCTGATAGCCCATGGCCCGGGCGTTGGCGGCGACATTGAAGATAGACGGATTGGAAGAGCCGTCGGCCAGAGGAGGTATGGCCGTGTTGATGGAATTCATGCCTCCCTGAATGGCCTCGAGGCAACAAAGCGAACCGAGTCCGGTGGTGCAGTGCGTGTGCAGCTCGACCGGGGTAGTATTCGCAGCATTCAACACTGCTGGAACCAAAGTCTTGGTACGCTCGGGGGTGAGGAGACCTCCCGGGTCTTTCAGGCAGAGGCGAAAGACGTTCAGTCGGATCGCTTCGCGAGCTTTCTGCGCGTAGTAATCGTCCGTGTGCCGTGGGGAAACCGTGTAGATGAGATTGATGATGGGCTCTAGCCCAGCCTTGCGCGCTTGTTTCACTCTCCATTGCCAATCTGCGGAATCGTTCCAGGAATCCGAGATGCGAACCTGTTTTAGCCCGATAGCCGCGATGCATTGATCATAGAGTTGGTGCACAGCGTGCGGATAAATGGCGAAGCCGCTTCGCGTGCCGTGAATCAATCGAAGCGGAGTTTTTCTGATTTGCGCGACAAGAAGCCGGTAACGATCCCAGGGATTCTCGCGCAGCTCACGCACGCATTTGTTCAATTCAACCGGACCGCCAAGCTCGATCGCCTCGAAGCCGGCCTGGTCCAGTTGGGCGGCGACGGGAAGCATCATTCCCGTCCTCATCCCATAAGCCCAGAGACTCTGTTGCCCATCGCGGAGAGTCGTATCGACAAAACGAACGTCGTTCATAGTGTCAGCTCAAATCAATTTTAGTTTTTACCACTTGCAGAACCGGTTCTCGATATAAGTCACTAAACTCACCAGAGCGATGCCAAACAGCGCCAGCACCACGACCGCCACAAAGGCCGGGGCCATCTCCAGGCTATTGGCCTTTAAATTGATGAAGTAACCGAGACCTTTGGAGGACATGAAAAACTCGGCAACCACAACGCCGACAATGGCCCGGCCGATGCTGGTGCGCAGGCCCGCTAGAATGTAGGGAATCGATGACGGCAGAGCGATAGTGAAGAACAATTGCAGGTTGGTGGCCGAAAAGCTGCGGCCGACGCGCAGGTAGTTGTCGTCGACTTCGCGCGCTCCCTGGATAGCATTGATCAGCAATGGGAAGACGGCGGACCAGACCACGATGATGACTCGGGAAGTCACGCCGATTCCCGTCCACATAATGATCACCGGTAAAAATGCGATATACGGAACACCGTAGACGGCTGCAATGACCGGCTCGAAGGTCGCGTGCAGAGTAGCAGACCAGCCCAGCGGCAGACCGAAGAAGACACCGGCAATCACAGCGATAAGCAAACCGAGAAATAAGCATTGGGCCGTCGAGACAAAATGGACGCCGAATTCTTTTGACGGAATGAGGCTCAAGGCGGTACGCATGACTTCAACGGGAGAACTCACAAAGAGCGGGTCGAGGAGCCCTGTCGCGGCGCCGATCTGCCACAGGAGCAAGCATCCCAAGACTCCGATCACGCCCCACAGGAGACTAAAATAGCGCTCGGTCCATGGGATGGGCGGGAGGTTGACAGCGTTGCGGATTTCTTTCGCTAGACCTTGTTGAGTGGAGATCGATGCCATAAGACACCTCTCGGCGTTAACTGGGAGCGTCAATCAAATTCCAAACTCGCTTTACATATCCTTGCAACACCGGGCTGAGCTTGGTTTCCAGCGAGCGCGGTCGCGGAATATCGATGTTAATGGTTTCTCTCACCTGTGCGGGCCGCGCGCTGAAGACTACGACTTTATCGGAAAGAAAGACCGCCTCCGCGATATCGTGGGTGACAAAGAGCATCGTCTTCTGCGTTCGCTGCCAGATTTGCGTCAGTTCAATCTGCAGTTTCTCTCGGGTTTGAGCATCCACTGAGGCGAAGGGCTCGTCGAGAAGCAAGATGTCGGGGTCGACGGCGAGCGCCCTGGCTAAATTCGCTCGTTGCTGCATTCCCCCGGAGAGTTCCGACGGATAACGCTTCTCGAAGCCGCGCAAGCCGACCAGATCGATGAGACTTTGTATCTTGGCCAGTCGTTCCTGATCCAATCCATTGTGTAGCTTGAGGCCGTAGGTGATGTTGCCCCATACGGTCCTCCAGGGCAGCAGCGATGCGCTCTGAAAAACCAAGGCGCGATCGATGCCGGGACCTGTAATGCGTTTATCATTAACGAGGATTTCACCGCCGTTGATGGACAGCAATCCATCGATGGCATATAGGATCGTCGTCTTGCCGCAGCCGCTCGGACCGACGATCGAGACGAACGCGCCTTCCTCGACTTCTAAATCGATTCCGTTACACGCGAGCACCGGTTCGCGATCGTGCTTGCCGCGATAAATGACGCTGACGTTGCGGGTGACGATTTTTTTGCTCATCAATATGCTGGGAACAAGAAAATACCGGGCATCGAAAAGGTATCGATCGGCACAATAGACGAAGCGTGATTTTATGACGTTACTTATAAAGTGAGTCGATAAAACCCTGGGTCACCAGCTTATCGATGAAGCTGTTATCGACGTAGGGTTTCAGATCCAGTGTCCTGGACTGTTCGACGGTGGACAGATCCTGCGTTGCCTTGATGACTTCCGTTGTCACCCTGGGCGTTTTCTCCAGGAGCGGCGCAAAAAACTCGTAGGCATACTCGTTCCACTCGGCGTTTGTCACTCCGGTATATTTTGGCAATACCGGCAGCACTTTCTGTTTGTCGCGCTTGGTAATGGCAATAGCTTCGATCAGGGCCGCAGTGAATCGTTGAATCGCGTCTGGGTTCTTGGTTCCGTAGCTTTTCGTTGCCATCCACGACTGATTGGAATAGGCGATATCTCGCAAATCGGTGAGCTTCTTCTGCCCCGAGGGTATCAATTGCTCGCCCAGAGGCGGGAGGATGAGAGTCGCTTCGGTTTTGCCTGCCTTCATCAAGATAAACCACATTGACGTCGGATTTCTTAATGCCGTTCTTGCCGAGCCAAACGCCGATCATGAGGTCGCCCAGAGAATTCGGGTTGGTGGAGCTGATGGTCTTCCCCGCAAGGTCCTTGACGCTTTTTATGCTCGGCTGCACCCAGACTTCCAAAACCGTGTGCGGCATCGCCTCGCCGAAAAAAGTGAAATCCGTAACGCCTTTGGCGATGGCGTCAATGACGGGGCCGCAGGGCCCGGTCGCGATATTGACGCTCGCGGATCTGAGCGATGCTACCACCTGGGCGCTACTGTTGATTTGGTTGAGAGTCGCATCGATGCCGTGCTTCTCGAAAATGCCTAGTTCCTTGGCCGCAAAGAGATTGATGTACTGGCCACCTGAAGCGCTGTAGCCTATGGTCATCTTAGTCAGTTGTTTTTGGGCGATCGCTTGACCGGGTCCAAACAACAGGCCGATCAGTAATCCAATGATACATAGGATCCGGCGCGCAGCATTCATGATTTCACCTCACATCTGCGTTGTCTTCGGCATCGCTTGCAACTTTATTGAGAAACTATCCGCGCTTCCCGTGGGATCTTTAGGCCACCCATAGCCCATCTCAGCCCAGCCGACAAGCATCGTCCGTTCAATGATGGTTTTCTTTCAAGCGCGGCCCATTGATGAGCGCGAGCCCGAGTCCTGCCACTTCCAGCGCCGCGACGATGAGAAACATGCCGATGTAGCCGGCAACTTCCACCGCGCTGCCGGTCAAGAGAGAACCAACGCCGTAACTCAGGGGATACGCCACCGAGAACGTGGCCATCGCTTTGCCTCGCCTTCGAGGGTCGGCCCTTTCCACGGCAAGCGCTAAAGTCGTCGAGCTGCCGATGGCATTGCCGAGCATGTAGAGAGCGCCGGAAACAAGCATACCAAAAAGGCTGGAGACCGCGACCAGCAGAAACAAGGCTACAATTTGCAATGTAAAGCCCGCCGCCAGAGAGGGGCCCCTTCCGATTTTATCTGACGCGCGGCCAAGCAGCGGGCGGGCGAGGAGGCTCGTCGCTCCGGCCACTACGAAATACGCGCCGAAGTTACTTATGCCGATTTCGCCCGCGTATAGGACGATAAAGCTCGTGACAGCGGGAAGAGAGAGGTTGAGACAGAAGAGCAGGGCGGAGGGCAACAAGACCTCGCGCTCCAGGAAATTGAACGGCTCGCGCCACCATGAACTTGAATCATCGACCTGTGGGTGGCGGGCAGGGTGGGGTGTGTACCGTGCTATGGCTGCGCCGACCGCCGCGCCAATGATAACGAGGGCGATGGCTAAAGCGAAGACGACGCGAAATCCGCCAAAAGGGGCGTAGATCAACCAGAGGGCCACAGCGGGAAACAAAACCGTGGCGCTGCTCTGAGCTCCGCTATAATAACCCGAAGCTTCGCCGCGTCTCGCTTCAGGCGCGGTTAGGGCTAATAGTGTATAGCCGCCGGTGTTGAGTCCGGCCCAGCCGATGCCCCGAAGACCGTTGGCGAGCATCGTCGCTTCGACGAAGGGGACGAAACAGAAAAGCAGGCTGGCGCCCAAAAAGAGCAGGCCCGAGATCATCACTCCCGTTTCGCTCCAACGATCGGCCCAGTGACCGATGACCGGACGGACAATCACACTGGTCACGGCAAAGGAGCCGAGGACCAAGCCTACGACGAACGGCGATCCTCCAAGCTGCGTCACATAAAGCGGAAAGGCGGGCGTGAGTATGGAATGCTGCGCGTAGCCGAGAAACTGCGCCAGACAGAGCAGCGTGAAGGTCGGCGTCCAGATGGAGTCGGGTTTCACAGTGGCCATCGAGTCGTAATCGTGGACAGAGGTTGTTGCGCGTGCCCGCTGAGTTGATGCCCGGGCCGGGACTGCAAAGAAGCTGTAAGTTAGCACGACGGACCGGAGAGATCGAGTTTGGGCGATTAATCAGAGCTGAATTATGTTCGCGCAAAATGTATCAGGGAGTTGATTTCAACAACGTGTCATGAAGGGGCAGGCCCCGTGCCTGCCCCATCGGGCGACTACAGGAGGTCGCCGCGACAAATTTTCGCTGAATCAGACGCAACCACGCTAGCGCTTTGCGAGATCTTATAGTAGGCAATTGTGATGCGGTTGCGATGAGCTTCACTAGAAAACTGATCCTGTCAGGAGACTTTAGCGTAGTGAGCCAATCAAAGGAAATTCACTTTCGGGTGAACGACAAAGTGGGCGAAGTCTCCGGACTTTTGCTCCGTCCGAAGGGCGTCGCTGCTTTGCTGGTGCTGGCGCACGGCGCGGGCGCAGGCATGCGCCACAAATTCATGGAAGCGATCGCGGAAAAACTCGCGCTTGTCGGCGTGGCAACGTTGCGCTACCAGTTTCCTTATATGGAAAAGGGCATCAAAAGGCCCGACTCGGAGCTCGTGCTGACTGAAACGGCCCGCGCCGCCGTTTCCGCTGGCGGGAAGTATGCCGACGATTTGCCGCTTTTCGCCGCGGGCAAATCTATGGGTGGACGGATGACGTCGCTCGCTGCAGCCAGAGAACCGTTGGACGGCGTGCGCGGGCTAATCTTTTTCGGATTTCCGCTGCACGCGGCGGGAAAGTCGTCGGCGGACCGCGGTCAGCATTTGTTCGATGTCAAAGTCCCGATGCTTTTCCTGCAAGGCTCGCGCGATACGTTAGCGGATCTCAAACTCTTGAAACCGCTCTGCGCTCGGCTTGGCAAGCGCGTCGACCTGTTTGTCATCGACGGTGGCGATCACTCGTTTCACATGCTTAAAAGCTCCGGCCGTTCCGATGACGAAGTGCTCGATCAGGTGGCAAAGAAAACCGCGGCGTGGATGTTTAAGCTCTGAATCGAAGTTTGGACTTACGCTTATGTATCCGACGACGGAAAAAGAAGCACTGGACGCGCTCAGAGGCAATGATCGGGAGCTTGCCGCCACCGCGGAGGCGATGCTGTGGAGCCTCTGGTGCCGTTCGGGTGATTCGGAAGTGGATGGGACCTTTCGCGCCGGAGTGGAGGCGATGCAACAGCGAAAACTTGCCGAGGCGGAGATCTTATTCAGCCGGGTCGTAAAGCGGGCCCCTGACTTTGCCGAAGGTTGGAACAAGCGCGCGACGGTGCGTTACATGATGAGGCACTTCGGGGACTCCATCGCCGATTGCCAGGAAACTCTGGCGCGCAACCCCAATCACTTCGGCGCCGCTTCGGGCCAAGGACTCTGTCACATGTCGCTGGGCCAGTTCCGTGAAGCGGCGATCTGTTTTCGGAGAGCGCTTGAGATCCATCCGCATCTGGAAGCGGTGCGCCAGAATCTGGCGCTCGCCGAATCCGAAAGTTCCGGCAATGATGGTTACCTTCATTAGCCCGCTTTGCCGCGTTGACGGCGCCTGTGTCTTTACCGCCTGATCGACTCCTTGAGTGTCGTCGATCGAAGAGAACAAACTTTTGGAGGAAGTATGAGTATTCGCGTGATTGGAATCCCAGGGAGTCTCAGAGAAGGATCATTTAACAAAATGCTTCTGCGTGCGGCCATCGAGCTGGCGCCCACAGGCATGGAAATTACCACGTTCAAGCGGCTCGGGGATATCGCGCCCTACAACGATGACGTTATGGCCAAGGGCGACCCGGAGCCCGTGGCGGCGTTTAAAACCGCCATCCGCGAGGCGGATGCCATGCTCATTGCAACGCCGGAGTACAATTACGGCGTGCCCGGGGTCCTTAAAAACGCGATTGACTGGGCTTCGCGACCAAGCAATAACTCCGTGTTGAACCGAAAGCCTGCCGCCATCATGGGCTGCTCCCCGGGGCTGGGCGGAACCATTCGCGCGCAACACGCGCTGCGCCAGTCTTTTGTCTTTACCGAGACTTACGTCATGCTTCAGCCGGAAATTAAAATTCCCTCGGTGGCAAAAATATTTGACGCGGAGGGAAGACTGACGGACGAGACGACGCGGCAGCACGTTAAAAAATTTCTAGAAGCTTTTGTGATTTGGATCGGACGTTTCAAAGACTAGCCGGCCCTGGAGAGCGCAGATTCACTGGCCTGTATTCCAGCCTCAAGCGGCATTGACAGCGGCGAAGCTCATCGGGTAGTCTGCGCGCCAAACGGAGGCAGAATCAGACTTGTATTGCAAACTAGGAGGCGAAGCTATGTTGAAGAAGCTAGTTCTTGCGCTTGCACTCGTCGTGGTCTGTGATTTTAGAGCGGAAGCGGCCGATTCCGAGCTTCAGCAGATCGCCGACGCGCTCGAGGTATCGGCAACCAAGACGTTTCAGTTCACCGGGAACGGCACGATGTACTCGCTCGGACAGAGCACCAGCCCGGCAGCCGCTTGGCCGAGGTCCTTCGTGAAAAGTTTGACGCGGGTTTACGATTTCACGACTGGCTCGATGCGCGATGAAATGGTGCGTATGCCGGCCGAGACCCTGCCGATCGGAGCTGAGCAACAAACAGTGATAATAGTCAGCGGCGACCATGCTTGGAACGAAGTCGGCAAAGACAGGCTACCGAGATTCTGGGAAGTCAACGAACGGCAGCATTACATCTCGACTTCTCCTCATGGGGTCATGCGAGCCGCGTTTGCGAATAATGCGACAGTGACGAAACAAAAAATTGAAGGTCGCGAGATGACGGTCATTTCGTTTGTCGAAAAGGGCAAACAAAAAGTCAACGCCTATGCGAACGATCAGAACCAGATCGAACGCGTCGAGTCTTGGTACGGCCACCCTGTCGCCGGCGACTTGAAGGTTGTGACACACTACGGCACCTACCGCGATTTCGCTGGCGTCAAGTTCCCTACCAAGATTATTCAATACCAAGATGGTTTGCCGACTTTGGATCTGACGATTACCGCCGTCAGAGCGAATCCGCCGGTAAATATCGAGGTGCCGGAAAATGTGCGTACTAATCCCGTGCCGGTTAAGTCCGAAAAGGCGGCGGACGGGATTTGGTACATCACCGGCGGCTCGCATCACAGCGCGCTGATTGAAATGAAGGATTACCTGATCGTCGTCGAAGGGCCGCAGAGCGACCAACGTTCGACGGCGGTAATGGCCGAGGTGAAAAAGCTCGTACCGAATAAGCCGATTAAGTACTTGGTCAACACGCACCATCATTTTGACCACTCCGGGGGCATTCGTGCCTACGCGGCGGAGGGCGTGACGATCGTCACGCATGAGGTCAATCGGCCCTATTATGAAAAGGCGCTGATCAACTCGCACAATTATAGCCCTGATAAGTTAGCGAGATCGGGAAAGAAGCCAGTTTTCCAGACCATGGGCGACAATATGGTTTTGACCGACGGTACGCGCTCGGTGGAGCTCTATCAGATCGGCGGTAACACCCATCATGATGGGATCATCATGGCCTATTTGCGCAGGGAAAAAATTCTGGTCGAAGCCGATGCCTTTACTCCAGGTGCGGCGGGCGCGGAGCCACCCAAAGTTCCGAATCCGTTCTCGGTTGCTCTCGAGGCCAATGTTCGGCGCTTGAATATTGACGTCGATCAGATCCTGCCGTTGCATGGAAGAATGGTTCCTTACAGCGAGCTGCTAGCTGCTATCGGCAAGAAGCCAGCACCGGCTGCAAAGTAGTTTGTGTCTCCGAGGCGCGAGTGCTGGTAGCGCGAACTTTGAGTTGAAAGACTCGAATAACGTGAGAAAACTTCCGCTTGCTCTAACTTCCTTTTTGCTCGCCATTGGCAGCGCAGTTGCTCAGACTCCGTATTACCAAGGCAAAACCGTCACGATCATCGTCGGCTATCAAGCCGGCGACGGCTATGACATATGGGCGCGGCTGCTAGCGGCCCATATGGCAAAACATATTCCCGGCAATCCGAGCATGATCGTTCAAAATATGCCCGGGGCGGGCTCGATGATCGCGGCGAACTACGTTTACAACGTGTCGAAGCCGGATGGATTGACCTTGGGTTCCATCGGACCCTCGTTATATCTCGATCAGCTCGTCGGCAAGAAAGAAGTGCATTTCGACTGGGCGAAGTTTGGTTGGATCGGGTCGCCGGAGAATACACCGTGGCTGCTGTATATGAAAAGCGACACACCCTATAAGTCAATTGAAGACGTGCGCAAAGCGTCACAGCCGCCGAAATGCTCGGCCACGGGCACGGGAACCAGCGGGCACTTCATTCCCAAACTCCTTGAAGAAGCATTGGGAGCCAAATTCAATGTCGTGATGGGTTACCAGGGAGGCGCCGAGCAGGACTTAGCATTCGAGCGAGGCGAGGTGGTGTGCCGCGCGCTCAGCATTCCGACATTTTTTGCGCGCGAGCCTTTTAACACTTGGCGAAAGAATAAGCTCGTTCGCGTCCTGGTGCAAACCGGCCGCAAGCGCGACCCGAGAGCGGCGGACGTGCCGACCATTCATGAATTGATGAACGACTATAAAACACCCGCGGGAACCCGATCCTTGGTCTCGACGGTACTGGCCTCGGGTGACCTCGGGCGGCCGTTCGTCGTGCCACCGGGACTTCCTGCCGATCGGCTGAAAATACTCCGCGATGCTTTTCAAAAAACCATGAGCGATCCGGCTTTTCTGGCAGACGTCAAAAACAGAAAGTTCGAGATCGATCCGAACACGGGAGAGGAACTCGAACCCATCGCCAAATCAGTCGTTGCGCAGCCGCGAGATGTCATTGAGCATATGAAGAAAATACTCGGGGAGTGATCGAGCTTCAATGAATACCCCTGTTCTCTTTCCCTTTGCTTCCTCCGAGTGGGCACGCATGTTTTAGACAAATCTCCGCCGCGAAAAACACCATGCCGGCGGCGCGGGCTTTTTGCAGTGCGCGTTATCGATTCCAAAGCTTTTGCCACCAGGCTTTTTCGTTCGTGTCGCCTTGAGAATTCGGCCCACGGAGATTCATCTGCGCGCGAACGTCGTTGATGTTCCAACCGGTGAGCTGGGCCAGTTGTCGCGCTTCATTTTCCTGTTTTCTCACGACTTCACGCCGATACTCTTCGGTGGCCGGACATTCGTCATTTCCTTGCCATGGATGACGAAGGACATAGCGCGCCTGAAAGTTGTTGCGGTCGGCGGTTTCCTGCAACACCAGGTCCTCAGGGAAATGCTGGCCGTCATAGCGCAAATGCATGCGCGTGGCGAAGACATTCCTGGCGCCGCCTATCACAGGTCGGCCCGCGGATGAAGGCTCGTCTAGCCAGAACACACCGAGGCTTCTCAGTTCTTCCATCGATAGGGGATCGGCGGCGCATGGATCGCACCAGTTCATATCCCAAGCGTATTCCAGGAAGACTGCGCGCATATCTTCTTTTTTGACCTGGCGATCGAACATGTCGCGATAAAAGTCTTTGAAGCGGTCTTTGATGTAGATTGGCAAGTCCATGTCGCTCGGGAGCCTTACAGAGCGATAGTTGATGGGCTCGACCCGTCCCTTTGGTGTGAGTGTGTAGATGAAAAGTTCTTGGTAACCGTCGCCGTTGAGGGTGCCGAGCCTTAGCGGCAACATGAACTTTGGCGATTCATACGCCACTTGAATGGGACGGAGCGAGCTGTAGCCGAGCTTCGATCGCTCTTGGAGGTTCACCTTGGCAACAAAAAAATGCATTTTCTGTTTTACGTAGCTGCCGAGAACTGAGGAAGCTCCCTTGGGCAGACGATAACCATTTTCTTTCAGCCATGTTTCCAGTCCTTGACCCTCTTTGGCCGAAAGAATGACGATGTCGTATTCGCCGACGGTATACTGGGCCTGAATCGTAACCCCCAGAGCGGTGGCCCTGGCCCGTAGTGCATCGAGCGAAGACTGCGCTGCGACCCCACCGGCTGCCCTGCCTTCACGCAACGCCGGCAACCGGCAGGGACTCCCATCGTAATATTCGACGAGTCGAGGCGACGTATAGGCGTCCAAGTGATCGACGATTTTCTTGTCGCCGATGTGAATCTGACCTTTTTCGATAAGAGTGGGCACGGGAATGACAACGGCGAACTCTTTGGGGTCGCCTTTGAAATCGTTGACCATGGTGATCACCGTCTTGTCATCTTGACGGACCAATACGACCTGTGACGCCTTGTTGAAGATTTTTGTGTCGGCCTTGGCGACGTAAAAGCCGCAGAAGCTATGGGCCGGTTGAGACTTGATTAACAGGACGGGGAACAGGGCGAGGAACAAGATTGCCTTTCTCATAAAATTCTCCTTTTACAAATTTCGATGACGAAGCGTTCCATTCGTATTTGATTCCGGGCAAGAAGCGGTCAATGAGCGGTGTCAGGAGAGAAAATAGAGCCAGTGACCAAAGCAAGCCATTCGTTCGGTAAAGTCCGAACTGGATATAGGCGGTGCCGGCCGCAACGAGGAGTGCAAAAAGAATTCTTCCGGCCCGGGAATCAGGCGTCGTTTTGGGATCGGAGATCATGTAGAAGGTGAAAAGCAGCAGGGCGCCGCTTTGCAGCTGCTTGATCGGAATGGCCCAGGGATCTCCGAGCCAGAGGGCTCGACCAAACAAAATAGCAGCGTAGGAAATCACGAAAGCGTAGCTGACGTCGCTGCGCGCGGCGCGGTAGATGACGATCCCGCCCGCGCAGGAGATGAGGAAGGCGAAGTAGAGTTTACTTCCCCACTGGGCGGGAGAAACCCAAACTTGATTGGTTAAAAGCATCATAGCGATGATGCCGAAGTTGGTGGGGTTGAAGATGTGTTTCTCATGGTACTTGAGAAGAAATTTGCTGGCGATGGTCAGTGCGGCGGTCAGAAACGCGAGAGCGAGGCTGTTCGTGCGGAGCAGCAAACAGAGCGAAAGCCCGGAAATGAGCGGGCTACGCGGATCGAAGGACGGCAGGCGCCTTATTCGAGTACAAACGTATTGGGTGATTAAAGCGGTTCCGAGGGAAATGAGGATTTGCGGCCAAGCGATGTCGAATTCGAGCCAGCCGACGCCGTAAAACAGAAGGGACGACAGAACGGCGATCTGGTAGTGGCGCGGATCGTTCGAAAACAAAAGTAGGGGTCGGCGGGTAATGGGAGAATGGAGTACTGGAGCAATGGAGTGATGGGTGATGCTTGTTTCTCCGGGGTTTGCTCGTGGTTGCATTTTTATTGGTTTCTTTGTGACACGTACCTGGGACGATTAGACGACCGGGCTTTCAAAATGTTCCACGAAAGGCGGTTATCGTGATCGGACTGGATCGAACCGGCGATAGGTCGGCTGCTGCTTCTCGAATGGCTTGACGACGTGACCAGACCTTAATAGAGTGAGCGCCGAAGTTAGGGATTTGTTTTAAAATTGTGGTTGTCTGGATACCGTCGTAACAAAGAAAGGAGGCAAGCATGTTTATCTGTTTATCGCCCGGAGGGCAGTCAGTCACGGTTGGCGAGTCGCCGAAGGATAAAATTCTTGTCGGCACCGTCGATGGAATCTTCTCGTTTTTCAAGCGAAACGGTTCTTGGGAGAATCAGGGAACCCTGATTCCCGGGAAGCACGTCAGTTCGATTATCTTTGAGCCGGTGAGCCAAACCCTTTTTGCCGGCACCTACAGCTCAGAAGTCTTTGCCAGCACGGATCTCGGCAAAAATTGGGAGCGGCGCGATCAGGGCATCGGCCAACTCGAAATTTATTCTTTAGCCAGCCAGGTGATCGACGGGCGACCACGCGTGTACGCCGGCACCCAGCCGGCACACCTGTTTTACAGCGATGATTTGGGCAAGAGCTGGACTGAGCTTCCCGGTTTGCGCCAGGTTCCCGGCGTGGAGAAATGGACGTTCCCCGGTCCGCCGCATCAGGCGCATGCCAAGAGCATTACCTTTCACCCCAATGATCCAAACATCATCTACGTCGCCGTGGAAGTCGGCGGCTTTTTAAAAAGCACGGACGGCGGCAAAACCTGGTCAGTTGTTTCCGGCGTGAATCCTGATGCTCATCGAGTGTTGATCCCGACCTCCGATCCGACCAAGGTTTATGGCACCGCGCCGACCACCAACTGCGGACCGGAAGTCGCCGCCGGCTTTTGCGTGAGTACGGACGGCGGCCAGAGCTGGATAAGCATGACACCGCGTGATTTTAGAATCGGTTACGTGGATCCGTTCTTCGTGCATCCGAAAAATCCGAATCTATTATTCGTCGGCGGCGCCAAAACGGGCCCGGGCACCTGGAGAACGTTGCATACGGCGGACGCGCGCATCGCCCGTAGCCGAGACGGCGGCAGGACTTGGGACATCTTGAGCGAGGGTTTGCCGGAGCACATTCGTGCCAATATCGAAGGTATGGCAATGGATGTTTGGAACGGCGGCTGCGCTCTCTTCGCCGGCACCACGGATGGCGATGTTTTCTACAGCAACGATGAGGGAGATCATTGGCAAACCATAATTCGAGGCATTGGACCGGTCTCCAAGTCGCACCACTACCATAACTTAGCGATGGAAGCGCATTGAGAAAGCTGGTGCGGACGGAATTTGTCAGAGTTCTGATCGGCTTTGCTTTTATCCTTTTACTCGGACCGTCGCTGCTTTTGCCCCAAACTGGAAAAGCGGCGACTGTGGCCGAGCTGGCCACGTATAACAAACCGGACCGTGAGAAAGTTCTCTACGAGGGCGCAAAAAAAGAAGGTAAGGTGCTGTGGTATACGTCGCTCACGGGCGGCCCGAACCTGGAGGTGCCGAAGGCCTTCGAAGTGAAATATCCGGGCATCAAAGCCGATGTCTATCGCGGCGACAGCGATGCTCTTATCTCCAGAGTGCTTCAAGAAGCGCAGGCCAAACGCTATCTGGTCGATTCGATCGAGACAACGTTTCCCATTCTCAAAGTCATGCAGGATTACAAACTCCTGGCCACATACTTTTCACCCTATCTGGCACAGTACCCAGACGAGGTGAAAGAAAGGGCGGACAAAGGCCTCGTGTACTGGGCGACCGATCGCGAGTCCTACATTGGACTCGCATACAACACCAACGTGATCCCACTGAGCGCCGCTCCAAAAAAATTCGCAGACCTGCTCAGGCCCGAGCTAAAAGACAAAATCGGATTTGCCACCAGCGACACAGGCAGTCGAGTGATCGGCGCCATGTTAGCCACCAGAGGAGCCGAGTTCGTTCAGAAACTAAAATCGCAGGAGGTCACTCTTCACGCTGTTTCCGGACGGGCGATACTCGACATGGTTATCTCCGGCGAGCTGGGCGCCTCTCCCACGGTTTTTCTCAGCCACTCGCGCGTCTCGATCTCGAAAGGCGCGCCGATCAAATGGGTGCCGATGGATGTCGTGCCCACCAATGCGGGTGGAGTGGCTTTCCCGGCTAACGCGCCACACCCGCATGCTGCTTTGCTTTTCTGTGATTATCTTCTCAGCCCCGAAGGGCAGAAGCTCCTCGGCAAATTCGGACTCGACAGCGCCGTCAACAAGCCCGACTTCAAGCGCTGGTACGCCGAGCAGGGCATGACCGTGGAGGAATACGAGAAAGAAAATAGTAAGTGGGAAAAGCTGCTGCGCGAGATCGGCAGAAAGTAGTTACCGGGGGTCTTTCAATCTCTTCGGGTCAATTTCCCGTAGCTTGCTGCGTAATGGCGATTCCGAGTCTCAAAGTCCGTCATTCCCGCATGCTTTTAGCGGGAATCCAGGCGAACTCGGGCTGGACCCCCGATAAGATCATTCGGTGGTGACAACTTTGGGGAAAATGATCACAAAATCTTTCCATACCCTGCAGCTTGCTGCGGGGTAGTTCATTCATTAATAATGCAAAAGAATTGGCCGCGACGTTCCGTGTCTTTGTTGGCTCTCTAGCTTTCTCCCGTCTAACGAGCCACACTTTTTGTCATGGCTCGCGCTCGTTATGCTTCCACTGTCGTTCTGGTTCGTCCCAACGAGCACGGCGGCTTCGACATTCTTTTAACTCGGCGTCCGCCGCAGATGCGGTTTCTCGGCGGATTTTACGTTTTTCCGGGAGGGACCATCCATGAGTCCGATTATTCACCGCGGGTGCTTGAAAGATGCCACGGGCTTTCAGGCGATGAAGCTCGAAAAATACTAGGTCATCGACATGACAACGAAATCGCTCTGGGTCATTGGGTTGCCGTCATCCGGGAACTCTTTGAAGAAGTTGGCGTCCTTCTCTGCGTGACTGAATCTGCCCATAGCATTGACCTACTCGATGAGCCGACGAGGAAGCGAATCGAACTCAAACGCCAAGCGGTTGTGAGAAAAGAATTGGACTTTGGCTCCTTCCTTGATTTGGAGAATCTTTTTTGCGACCTGTCTCGGGCGGTCTACTTTGACCATTGGGTGACGCCGGAAATCTATTCGATGCGCTTCGACACATGCTTCTATATGGCCGCGCTACCGGCGAATCAGACGCCACTGACATGTTCCGAAGAGGTAACACACAGCGTTTGGATAAAGCCCGGAGAGGTTATGTCGCGAGCTTATCGACAAGACTTTCCCATTCTTCCGCCTACGACGACGGTGTTGCAAAACCTGGCTCGGTTTGATTCCTGGGATCGGCTTCGGACTAAATTCCATCTCCGATAAGACGGGTTTTCAGTTTTACTTTCGTCTCTTGATAGTTCGTCATTAAGTGACTAAAAACGTCTGAGAACTTCCCTCAACGAAATACAAAAGTTAGGAGGAAACAATATGGCGACAGTCATGTTTAAAGACAAACCGGTGACGCTGTTAGGAAACGAAGTAAAGGTCGGGCAGGCGGCGCCGGACTTCAAGATTCAAAAGAGCAGTGACATGAGCGATTACACGTTGGCCAGCGCTGCCGGAAAGACGCGCATTATTGCCAGCGTTCCTTCACTCGACACGCCCGTCTGCGACCTGGAGACCAAAAGATTTAATGAGGAGGCGAGTAAACTGCCGAACGTTGAGATCATCTGCGTTAGTATGGATTTGCCGTTCGCTCAGAAACGCTGGTGCGGCGCCGCGAATATCGACAAGGTTATCACCGCAAGCGATCACCGGGACGCCTCTTTCGGCAAAAACTATGGCGTCTTGATCTCCGGCGGCCCGCTGGATCGCGTGCTTGCGCGCGCAGTCTTTGTCGTCGGGCCGGACAACAAACTCAAACATGTAGAATACGTGAGCAGCATCGGTGATCATCCCAACTATGACACCGCTCTTGCTGCAGCCAAGTAGTTGCGTAGCTTCGAGTGTTGACGCAGCAAGCCCGGCTGGTGTTCCCAGCGAGGCTTCTTGTTTAATGTCTCTTTGGGTCAAATCCCGCAGCTTGCGGTGTAAAAACGATTCTCAGTCTCTAAAAGTCTGTCATTCCCGAATGCTTCTATCGGGAATCCAGACGAAACTATGACTGGACCCCGGATAAAGAAATTCGGGGGGCCCCACCAGCCGGAGAGGAGCTGAGCCTATGCAAAATCGCCGATACGACTATGTTCCCATCATTAGACGAAAGAAAATCACCTGGCCGAAGGACACGCGGATCGCCCTGTGGGTCGCGCCGAATATCGAATTTTTCCACTTCGACATGCCGATTCGCGGCTCCGGCAGCAATCACGCGCCGGACGTGCCGGGTTACACGCTGCGCGATTATGGCTCGCGCGTCGGTGTTTTTCGCATTATGGACGTGCTCGAACAATTCAACATACGCGCCAGCGTGCTCCTTAACGCCGAAGTCTGCCAGCATCACCCGGCGATTATCGAGGAGGGCAACAAGCGGGAATGGGAATGGCTGGGCCACGGCATGACGAACAGCATTTCAATGCTCGATTATCCTGTCGAAGAAGAACTCGACATCATTCGCAAGGTCAAACAGATCGTTACCTCGGCGACGGGAAAGGCGCCGAAGGGCTGGCTCGGTCCAGGATTGGGTGAGACCTTTAACACGCCGGACCATCTGGCAGCCGAAGGGTTCGAATACGTCTGTGACTGGGGCTGCGACGAGCAGCCGGTGCCGATGCGCGTCAAGAGCGGCCGGATGATCGTGGTTCCGTACGAGCTGGGGGTTAACGATATCCGTGTTTTCATTCGCGAGAACCACACACCCGAGGAATATTACCGGATGGTTTGCGACCACTTCGATACTCTCTATCGCGACAGCGCGACGGGTGGCAGAGTGCTGTGTCTTCCGCTTCATCCCTTTGTCATCGGCCTTCCTTACCGGATCAAATATTTGGAGAAGGCTTTGGATTATATCTGTTCCCACGACGGCGTCTGGCGGACGACCGGGTGGGAGATCGCCGACTGGTACTACCGTCACTACTATGAAGATCCGGGCAGGTACGAAGGTTAGATGTGAGAGCAGGAGTTGGAGTGATGGAGTAACGGAGTGTTGGATCGAGTCGGCCCGTGACTACTTCGGGCCGAGTTCACCAGTTAACGTCACAGACGAGCGAACTTCGATGGTACCCGACTCGACGGGAGTCGGCGCGGCCGCCAGCGCTTCCATTTGCGCGCCTCGCTGAGCCATTACAATCGGACGAATTCCGCGTTCGGCCTCGGTGACCGAGAGCACCCGGACAATCTTCAAGCCCAGCGCGGTTGCAATTTCATCGGCCTTTACTTTTGCTTTTTGTGACGCGAGGCGAAGCGCCTGCAGTTGGGCGCTTTGTTCGTCTTTGAGCGTGAACGCGAGGCGACTGATGGTGTTTGCACCCGATTGCATCCCGGCGTCAATCAACTTGCCGACATTGCTCAATGTCACGGTTTTGATGCGCAATACGTTGGTCGCCGTGTAGCCGACGAGATCCGGTTTGCCGCCTTGGGGATAGCGGTAATTCGGAGTCAGCGAATAGCTGGCGGTCTTCACCTCGTCGCTTTTGCCGAGAATTTTCTTAACCTCGGCCATAACTCGCGAAAGCTTGTCCGCGTTTTCCCTCGCCGCGTCCGGTGCGTTCTTTGCTTGAGTGACGACGCCGATGTCGATCTCTGCCTGATCAGGCTCGACTGTAATGACGGCTTCGCCGCTGGCCGTCACTGAAGGTGGTCTTGGTTCTTTCTCGGTTGGTTGAGCGTAGGCTCTAGTTGTTAACAAAAGGGCAGCCAACACGAACACAAAACTTTTCATGTGAGATCCTTTCGGGAAAACTTACGAAATAGAGGCTACAGCAAAATTACCTCTCCCGCTACGCTTGACCACCGCCTGTTTCTGTTGGACTATGGCGCGCTAGATTTCGTTCGCTATGAAACAAATCAGGTTGCCTGTCTTATTGCTGTTCCTGCTCGCCGGTTGCGCCACGCGCTCTCATTTGTACTGGAACGTGCGCGAATTGGTTTTGGTGCCTGAACCGACGATCGCGCTCACGGCTCCCGGCGAGAGGCTTATTCTAAGCGTTAATAAGCAGACCATACAGAAAGTATTTCTGTCGCACCTGCGCATTACTCGCGCGGCCAAGGTTCAAGCGGACCTGCTGCTCGTGGACGGAGAGGATCCCAACGCCTTTGCCGCGCTGGTGAACGGGCGGCGCGTCATCGCGATCAATGCTGCCATGGCGAGACTCGTCGGTGAGGATGTGGACGAATTTGCGGCATTGCTGGGTCATGAGACGGCGCACTGGGCCACGGGGCACGTCGATGCCGGGAAGACACGGGCCAACAGCATTCAGGCTGCTGGAACTCTGGTCGGCGTTGGATTGGGAATGGCGGGCGTGCCCGGCGCGGGATATATCAGCGGGTTCGGCGCCGAGTTGATTGAAGCATCTTACAGCCGCGACGACGAACGGGAAGCCGACGCATTCGGCGTGGAGTACATGACGGCTGCGGGATTCGATCCCGGAGCCACGGTGCGACTCCACGAAAAAATGCTCAAGCTCCCGAGCGGCGTCAGGATTCCGTTCTTGAGCAGTCACCCCAGCGGACAAGAGAGAATCGAAAATCTCAAAAAGCTAATCGAAGCGAAAAAGTCCGAGCTGAAAGTGACTGAGGAAGCCGGGAGCACTCCCGAGCCCTCAAACCCGTAGGTTGGAAAGTCTATGGTGTCCGTAAAAAGTCTGACCCTGTCATCCTCACACTACTTCTCCTCCCTATTCATAGAACCACGGCGGTCGTCATTAACTTATTCACAGTCCATTCGTCTAAACAGATTACGCCGCGTGTCCGTGACGGGATGCCATTGGCCAGGGTTCGCTTTCTTGCAGACGATGTGATCTCACGCTTCAAGTCAGCCAATTCTCTTACGACTGCGGGTTATTCGCTGTTACCGATTGCCAGAGGAGAAGAAGCTCTCTAGATCATCGGATCGCTTCGTTTGCGAGCGAGCCTGCTGCGTGCTTTTCTGGAAGGGTTGCGAGAGTTGAGACATAAAAACATCGCCAGCGAGCGGCGGCAAGCGGCAGGATGGCCTAAAACGCTGCGCGAAATGCTGCGCAGTTGCTCCGTCTCAAGCTCCGTGGTGACCATCGATCCAGTTCTAGCGACCTTTTCAGCGTCGCCAAAAACGTAGGGAACCATAGTGGCTGAAAACGTACGGCCTCCCGGACGGGTCAGGCGCTTAGAGCTGCAATCGATCCAACCTTGAGTAAGCGGGTCAGGATTATTGCTGGCGCGAAGGGACTGGCCGCGTTAGGTGCGCTTGGACTGGCGCTGTTGTGTGCGTACGCGGTCATTTTGATACCGTTCACGCCGAGTATTTCCGATATACGCAAAGCCAAAATCGATCAACCCAGCGTGCTGGTTTCGGCCGACGGCAAGCGCCTGGCCACTTTTAAGCCGATGAACCGCGAGTGGGTCCGGTTAAATCAAGTCTCTCCGCATGTGATCGATGCCCTGATCGCCACGGAAGATCATCGCTTTTACCAACACTTCGGCGTCGATTTGCGGCGCACCGCGACGGGACTCCTGCGCACCTTGATCGGCGATCGGGAGGGCGGTTCCACTCTAACCCAGCAACTCGCGCGCAACCTATATCCGGAGGAAATTGGCCGAAAGCGGACGATCACACGGAAAATAAAGGAGACGATCGCTGCGATCAAAATCGAATACGCATATACAAAAAAAGAGATATTAGAAACGTACCTCAACACCATGCCGTTTTTGTACAACGCTTTCGGTATCGAAATGGCTGCGCGCACCTATTTCGACAAGCGGGCGCAGCAACTCAGTGTCATTGAAAGCGCAACTTTGATCGCCATGTTGAAAGGCACGAGCTACTACAACCCGGTGCTCAATCCCGAGCGCGCGCTTGCACGCCGCAACGTGGTGCTGTCGCAAATGGTCAAGCGCGGCGTGTTAAACCAGGCCGATTTCGATCGGCTAAAAACCAGGCCGATAGGTCTTAATTTCGAACGCCAGCCGGAACCAGTCGGCCCCGCTCCGCATCTTGCCGCGCACATTCGTAAATGGCTGATCGACTGGGCGGACCGTAACGACAAAAACATTTATTCCGACGGGTTGATCGTGCACACCACCATCGACTCACGTTTGCAGGCGGTTGCCAACCAAGCCGTACACGTCCAAATGGAGGCCTTGCAAGCGGTCGCAGACGTTGAGTGGGGAGTGAGCTCCGAACGATTGATATCGTCGAGCCCAAGCACATACGTCGATCAGCGCCGGCGCGTGCAGCCGTTCGCCTATTTTTGGAAAACCAAGCCGGGCTTGCTCGACGTCTTTATTCGAGAATCCACGACTTACCGCAGCGCGGTCGATTCCGGCGCGGCGCCTGAAGCTGCGCTGGCGCAGTTGAAGAGCAATAAGGAATTCATGGTTAAGCTGCGCGCCGACAAAACACGCCTACAGGCGGGTTTTGTAGCGATAGATCCGGTCACCGGCCAGGTAAAGGCATGGGTCGGTAGCAGCGACTTCAACACCGACCAGTTCGATCACGTGGCGCAAGCCCGGCGGCAACCGGGTTCGACGTTTAAACCGTTTGTTTACGGCGCGGCGCTCGAGCAGGGGATGTCGCCCGACAAACGCTTCATCGATCGCGCCGTGGAAATTCCTCTGCCGGACGGCACCGTGTGGCGCCCTTCCGATCTATCGCCGCCGACCGGCCAGTCGATGACCGCGCGCGAGGGTCTCATCTATTCGAAAAACACGATCACCGCGCAGGTCATGCAGGAAGTCGGCCCCAAAAAAACCGCGGAGCTTGCGCGGCGAATGGGAGTTGACCAAAGCAAGCTCGACGAGGTGCCGTCGTTGGCGCTCGGCACCAGTCCGGTGACCCCGTTGGAAATGGTCTCCGCTTATAGCACCATCGCTTCGGGCGGCGAATACCGCCAGCCGATCTTTATCACCCGCATCACTGATAAGAACGGCAACCTGCTCGCCAGATTCGCCACCGAAAATCAGCGCGTCATGTCCGACAAGACCGTGGGCAACTTGATCAACATGCTGCGCGACGCCGTCGATCAAGGCACCGGGCAAGCGGTGCGAGCGCGGTTCGGCGTGCGCGCCGATGTTGCGGGAAAAACTGGCACCACGCAAAAAAATACCGACGGCTGGTTTATCTTGATGCATCCGCGGCTCGTCGCCGGGGCGTGGGTCGGCTTCAACGACTCGCGCGTCATGATGCGCAGTACCTATTGGGGCGGGGGCGGGCACAACGCCGTGCTTCTGGTCGGAGATTTTTTTGAGCACATTCTCGATGCGCGATTAATCGACAGCGGTGCCCGCTTCCCGTACGCAAGACCGCGCGATTCTATCTTGGAGCCCTATTGGGACGCAGCCAAAGATTGGTTGTTTGACACCGTCAGAGACTGGTTGTCCGGAGAGAGAGCCAAACCGGCACCTTTGCCACTGCCTCCGCCGCGCCGCGACGTAGAGCGTGAAGCGCCGCGAGCAGAACCAACGGAACGCGAGAGAGAGAGATTAGAGGATACGCAAGAGCGACAGGGGCAGAGAAGACTGGAAAGGCAACGCGAGAAGGAGCGACTGATGGAGCGGTTAAGGCAGAAGCGAGAGCAGTGGGAGCAGGAGCAGCTGGAAAGAGACGGGTATCTGCGGGAAAGGTAACATGCGTAAACGGATCATCGGCGCTGTGGTGTTGGCCATGAGTGGCGTTCTGGTTCTGACGGTGTTGAACGTCAACTTCCTGGTTCGGCGCAACAAAGATTATCTGATCGGCCAGGTGGAACAGTCGCTGGGGCGCAAGATTACCGTGGACAAGATCGAGGTTACCCTCACGCCCGTCGGCGCTCGTTTGGTAAATTTTGCCATGGCCGACGATCCGGCCTTTTCCGCCGCCGCCTTTCTGCGCGCTAAGGATCTTCAAGTAGACCTTCGACTTCTGCCCTTGTTAATCGGCCAGTTCCGGCTCAAAAGGCTGGTCCTTGAGTCGCCGGTCATCACCATCGTTCGCGATGCCAGAGGCCAATACAACTTCGCGAGCAACGCCCGCAATGAGAAAAGCGACCGGGAGAGCGCGGATAGTAGCAAAAACGCATCTGACAGGAAGCAAGGCAGCCAGCTATTTTTGGTTGCGTCGTTGAATGTTTCCGATGGCACGCTGCGTTATCGCGACCTCAAGAACGGCAGCGAGCTAACGGCGACGCTGATCAACCTTAAAGTGAATGACTTCGAATGGGACGAGCCCTTTGACATTCAGCTGGAGGCTGCGGTCATGGCCGCCAAACACAACCTGAAGTTCAAGAGCCGGGTCGGCCCTATCGCAGGAAATCGCGACTATCGCGACGTCCCCCTCGATGGCGACATTCGCGCTGATGCCCTCGATCTGGGAAAGGTCAACAACGCCATGCCTCAGCTCAGAAAGGCTTTGCCGAAAGCGCTGCGGTTTGACGGTGTCTACACCATCAAGGACCTCAAATTCAAAGGCACGCTGAATAATTTATCGCTCAAGGGCGCCGTCACCGGCACGGACGCGTCGTTTCGATTTGAATAAGCAGACGACAAGACTTTTTCGACTCGACTTCCGGAACGCGCGAGTTGTCCATGGTTACGTTGTAAAGCCTGCCTCGACAATCCGCCGTGCTCCGACCTATTCGAGTGTGAATAAATCTTGGGCGCGTCCGACGCCGCGAAGCGCGTAACGTCCAACCGAGACGAGGCGGCTTCTCGCTTCGCCGAGCGCCGAGGCGAAGGTAGAAGAGACGAGCAGCGGCTGCTCGACGGAGCGGCACAATGCGGCGATCCGGCTCACTTCATTGACCGCCGGACCGACCACTGTGAAATCGAGCCGGTCCTTGCTGCCGATGTTGCCGTAGAACACTTCACCGATATGAAGACCGAGATACATGTCGGTGATGGGAAGACCCTTGGCAGCCCGGCGCTGGTTCACTAAGGTTACGCTTCGGCGAGCCGCGAGAGCGGCGGTGAGCGCCGCATCGCAGGCGCGGCCGCGATCCTCCGCCGTGAAGATGGCGAGCAGGCCGTCGCCCATCAATTTCAGAACGTCTCCGCCTTGCTCATGAATGGCAGAGATAATTGCGTCGGCGTAGTGGTTGAGCAGGGGAATAATATCTCCCGGACTCGCCGTGTCGCTGATCCGGGTGTAGCCGCGGAGGTCGCTGAACCACAGGACCGCTTCGATCCGCTCGGCGACGCCACGCGCAATGCGGCCTTGCAGAACTCGCCGGCCGGGATCGCGGCCGAGGTAGGTCTCGACCAACGTTCCGGCAATGCGCGCCAACGACGCGGACTTCACCGCGAGCGCAAGAAAGGGCATGAGCCGGCATAGATCGGCGACATCATCATCGTCGAAGCCTTGGGAGGCGTCGGTTGCCCAGGAGGAATATACGCAGTCCATGCGGCCGATGATCTCATCGCCGGTGAACCGGTTGGCAATCGCCACGTAATCGGTCATGCCGTCGGCGCGCAGATCGGCAAAGATGGAGAACTCGGGCTCCGTCTCGGCGGTCAAGTGGCGTCGGAGAAGCGGCTCGCCGGACTCCTCGAGCCGGTAGAAGGGGCTGCGTTGCCACCGGCTCAAATCGTCGTCGCTTCGGCCGTATTCGGTGAGGGTCGTTTCCTTTTGTGCGCGCGTCCAGCGGAAGGCGCGGCCTTCGTAAATCGGGTGAAGCGTGTCAATGAGCACGAGCGCGCGGGCCAGCGGCAGACCGCGAGCCACTTCGCGCTCACAAAAACCGGCAAGGATTGCTGATTCGCTCTGACCTGCCAACCCGGCCTCGGTGATCCAGGCGGAGAGCTCGGCAAATTGGTCGTTGTCCATGCTGCCGCCTGTATATCATGAGCTCGCGAAGCGGTTCTAGGACGGGCAGGCAGCCGAGGGTAACGTGGGCAGGAGATCTTTTTGTCCTTCAAACCGACATCGGGCATTCTGTTTTCCTTTTTTCTCATATCATCTCATCGCCGTAATTACATTGCATGAAAAGACGAATCCCTGCTAATTCATACCTGTGACGACGGTGGATCAAGCAGCCAGCCCGAGCAGCCGGAAATTTTTTTACGGCTGGACCATCGTCGGCGTAGGATTTCTTGCCAATATCGCTTCCTCATTTGCCCTCGCCAGTACCCTTAGCATTTTCCTTAAACCTCTCACGGCGGATCTTGGCATCTCACGCGGCGTTTTTTCCTTGCTCCGCTCCGGCGAGGCAATCATCGGCGCGTGTGTCGCTCCTCTCGTGGGAACGCTCGTCGATCGTCACGGCGGCCGCTGGTTGATCGCCATCGGCACCATGGTCGTTGCGGTGGGCTATTTCTTGCTCGGCCACGTTGAGACTTTCACGCAATTTGCATTCGTTCGCTTGACCTTCGTGACTCTGGGCGACTCGATGATGGGTTCCATGGTGGTGAACATTGTCATCGCGCAGTGGTTTTTGCGCCGGCGCGGTCGCGCCCTCGCCCTCTCGAGCATGGGGGTCGGTTTCGCGAAAGTCTGTATGCCCCTCTTTGCGGCGTCGCTCATGGTCTGGCTCGGCTGGCGTCCAACGTGGTCGGTTTTCGGGCTCGTGACTTTAGTTCTCGCGGTTGGGCCGGCTCTTTTGTTCATCAGGCGCTCGCCGGAGGACATGGGCTTTTTCCCGGATGGATCTCAGGACCCGATCCGGTTCGATAGCGTGACCGCGAATCAACAAAAGACCTCGCCTGAGCCGATCATAGATCAAGACCTAGTTTGGGCGCGCGGGGAAGCGATGCGCACACAGGCGTTTTGGTTGTTGGTGATTACTTTCGGTATTGCCAGTGTCGGTGTCACGGGGCTGAATCTGCACGTCTTCTCTTACGTTACCGACCTCGGCCATCCTCCGATGATCGCTGCCACCGTGATGAGCGTCATCGCTTCCATGCAGCTCGCTTCACCCTTGGCGTGGGGACTTCTCGCCGAGCGCATCGAAGTCCGCGTCGCTGCCATGCTGAGATTCGTCATTCAAGCCGTGGGTTTGGGACTGGCCATTTCGACGGAAAATCTTTTCTGTCTCTATGCGGGATTTTTTCTGTATGGCATCGGTCTGGGTGGCAACATGGTTCTACCTGAGATTCTCTGGGCGAACTATTTCGGTCGCCGCTCCCTAGGCAGAGTGCGTGGTTTGGGTTTGTTAATCTCGCAGGCACTCGCCGCCGCGGGACCGCCTTTCTTTGGATTTCTTTTTGACCTTACTCACGGCTACGGTCTCTCTTTCGCCATTTTTGGCTGTGCATTGATCACGTCGGCTTTTCTAAGTCTCATGCTGCGTCCGCCGCAGAAGGTAGCCAGGGTATGAAATGGGGTAATGGAGTGATGGAGTGTTGAAAATACCCAAGCCATTACTCCAACACTCCAATACTCCATCGTTCCGTTCGCCTCCGGCTTGACAGACAGGCACCGGTTTTTTATAGCTTCGATCAGTTCTCAAAGCGAAAGGATCGGACCATGATTATTGACGTTCACAACCATATCGTTGCCGGTAATGAACTGCAGAATTTTCAGGCCGGCTTGATCAATAGCGCGGGGTTCCATCGGCCGGCAGGGACCGTCGTGACCGAAGAGAGCATTCAAAAGGCCAAGTGGCGCGGCCACAAACATTCCGAAGTCTTGGATGAGGTCGGCACCGACTACGCTTTTATCTCGCCCCGGCCCTACACGATGATGCACTCGGCGAAGCCGGAGAAGATCGTTCATTGGTATTGCGAAGCAGTCAACGACGCATTGGCTTTACAAGTGAAGGTGGAACCAAAAAAATTTCGCGCCATCGGCGGCCTGCCGCAATGCGGCGGCGCAGGTGTGAAGAATACCTTCGACGAGCTAGATCGTTGCGTTGACGAGCTGGGTTTCGTCGGCATCATGGTCAACCCGGATCCCGGCGAAGGCGACGGCCAGACGCCGGCGATGGGTGACGAATACTGGTACCCGCTCTATGAAAAGATGGTTCAAATGGACGTCCCTGGCTTGGTGCACGGAGCGAGCTGTAAGAATCCCCGCGAATCGTTCCACGGCCATTTCATTACTGAGGAAAGCATCGCGATCCTCTCGCTGGTGGATTCGAAAGTGTTCGAGGACTTTCCCAAGCTCAAGTTGATCATCTCCCACGGCGGCGGCTCGGTGCCGTACCAAGTGGGCAGGTGGCGCTCGCAGCTGCGCGGACCTAACGACACGGAAAATTTCGACCAGCGGCTGCGCCAGCTCTATTTCGACACGGCGCTCTACAATGTGGAGTCGCTTGAACTGCTGTTCAAAGTCGTCGGTCCGGATCGCTGCCTGTTCGGCACAGAGCGCCCCGGCGCCGGCTCGAAGACCGATCCTCGAACGGGGCGATGGTACGACGACGTGCGGCCGCAGATCGAAAGCATCTCTTGGCTGAACAGCGAACAAAAAGAGCAAATTTTCCACAACAATGCGGCACGGGTTTTCACGCGCTTCAAACAGTAACGGAAAAATGGAGTGATGGAATATTGGAGTGTTGGATTCTTAAAGACCCATGACTCCAGCACTCCAAATTTGGATTCTCATGGCTGCGCAAACCCTACACCTCGACTTGCGTGGGCGGAAACCTGATCAGCAGGTCGATTGCCTGAAGGAACAGTATGTTGCGCTTCGCGGCACGGGCTCCGTAGTGCGGGCTCAAGTCGAAGAACGCCCTGTCCGGCAATACATTTCCATGCTGGAGCGGGGATACCGGGTCACACTAGAGCGTGAAGGTGAAGCGACGTGGTTAGTTCTCCGACCTGATGATTCGACACCGCGACTTGGGCTTCGCGGGGCGCACTCAGTGGTAAGCCATCGCGATGGTCGTGTTTACACGAATACGACCGGGAACCGGGTAGCCGTTCTCGACGGATCGACGCGGAAGGTTCTCAAGCACATTGCGGTCGGAGATGATCCCTCGCATCTAGAACTTTCGCATGACGGTCGGAGGCTTTATGTCGCGAACAGCGGCTCGGATGACGTGACGATCATCGATACGGTGAGTGATCGGGTGATGGCGACGGTTCCGACCGGAAAGCGGCCTTTGCTTCCTTGCGTGGCGCCCGACGGCAATGCCGTCTACTTGCCAAGCGGGCCCGGTAGGACAGTAACGGTACTCGATGCCGCAGGTGCGCTAAAAGCGACAATCGCCGTCGGTGCGGCGCCGCACGACATCGCCGTATCGCCGAATAACCGTTGGGCGTACCAGCCGAATTCCGGCTCGCACACGGTGAGCGTCATCGACGCGCGCAGCCAGTCAGTTGTCGGCGAAATCAAAGTCGGTTTCGGCCCCGGCCACATCGCCTTCGACCCGGAAAGTCGTTTCGCGTACGTTGCGAACACACTCTCTGACGACGTCACGGTCGTCGATACATCAAATCACGAAGTCATGACGACAATTTCCGCGGGCGTAGCCGCGCACCTGCCCTTGGTCAGCCCGGACGGCCGCTACGGTTACGTGGCCAACTTTGCTTCGGATGACGTGACGGTCTGGGATACGAAAGATCATAGCGTCATCGCGCGCATTCCCGTCGGAATTTATCCACACTTTTTCGCCATCAGTCCTGACAGCCAGTGGATGGTGGTTTCCAACACAGGGGAGTCGAGCGTCTGTGTGATCGATGCCCGCACGCGCGAATCAAAGGCTCGCTTGCAGGTGGGCGGAGCTCCGGCTCATCTGGCTTTTGATCCCGACGGCGCGTGCGCCTTCGTCGGCTGCGAGAGCACCGATCAGGTGGCCGTCATCGATCTCCGGCGACAGAAAATTCTCGATCTCGTGAAGGCTGGATCGGCTTAAATTCACCGAACGAAAGTTCCGTTCGCTCAGCCGAATTCCGGTTTGCTCATCATTGCTTCCTCATTCTTCCATCGATGCAGTTTTTATGTATCTAATGCGAAACCAGCAACCGCGTGACGGCTCCCGATCATGAAAAAAGTTCCCGCGTTTGAGCTTCGCAGCGTCTCTTACGTCGCTGCCGGAAGAAAGATCCTTCACTCCATCAACTGGACCGTCGAGCAAGGCGAGCACTGGGCGATCCTAGGCCCCAACGGTTCCGGGAAGACGACCCTGCTCAAGCTCGCCTGTGGTTATCTCTGGCCGAACGCGGGCGGGGAGGTCTACAGAAAAGGCAAAATCCTGATTCATTTACCCGAACTTCGCAAAAGCATCGGGTGGGTGACCTCGGCGCTGCCGGCAGAGATTCCCTCTCGTGAGAGAGTCCTGAGAACCGTTGTCTCGGGAAAATTCGCTCAGATCGGGTATGTTGAAGGGTTTGGCGGCGAAGCGACTCGGCAAGACTATCGCCTAGCCGAGAGATATTTAGCGCAGATGGGCTCTGGTAACTTGCGCGATCAAGAATTCGGGGTCTTGTCGCAAGGAGAACAACAGAAGGTTCTGATCGCTCGCGCGCGGATGACCAAACCTTATCTCATCATTCTCGATGAGCCTTGCGCGGGGATGGATCCGGGCGCGCGGGAGAATTTCCTCGCGACTCTCCAATCCGTCGGCAAGCAGAAAAAGATACCCTCGCTCATTTTTGTCACCCATCATGTCGAAGAGATTCTGCCGTTGTTCCGCAACACGCTCGTGCTGAAAGAGGGGAAAGTGCTGCATGCTGGAAATACCCCCGATGTATTGAAGCGGAACGTCTTGGAAGAGCTGTACGGCGTGTCGCTCGCGGTGATGAAAAGGAAAGGACGTTACTGGCCCATCGTTAAGTAGCAAAACCAGTTCAACAAAATTTATCGCCAAGGCTTCGGCGAAACAAAATCCGTAGCTCAGTCCGCAGCCAACCCGAGCCGGCCGATGAAAGGAAGTTTGATTGCCGGTTTTGAAAAGTCGATGCCAAAGCTTAAACCGAGCAGGTTCAGTTCGAGGCCTTCGTCACGCGCCAAGGTCAGCCCGAGCAGGCCGAGCATCGATAATTGATAACCGGTGCCGCTGGGAGCTCGATCAATGACGGATCCATTGATCGGATAGTCTTTGCCTATGGCTGTCACCGGCAAATCCAATTCAAGCTCCGGGGCCTGCCGTCCGACATAGGCCATAAAAGTGTTGCTGTTGGGGCCGGGCCATAGTCGGTAATCATTCGGATAAGGATACGTCGCGACGGCGTCCGTGATCTTTGGAATGGCTTTGGCCGCCGCCTCACCGCGCAGCTCGGCGAGAAGCTCCGGTTCGTTGCCGAACCATCGGCCGTCGGGAATTCCGGGAGCCGAAGCCAGCACCGGCAAGTTGCGGTACCGGCGCCAACCGATCACTTGATGTACCGTATACTCCTTGGCATTCTCGGGCTTGGTGGCGATCCAGGTGTGGACCCCGAAAATGCCGCGCCAATTGAGGGCTCGCGCCGCGTAGACTTGCACCACCGCTTCGGGTGTGGTCTCCGCGAGCGGCGCGATGCCCGCGCTGGAGCGGTCAGCGGTGCGATAATCCCTGCCCAACGGAGCCTGTCCTGAAAGAACGGTATAAAGCGGAAGTCCCACGAGACCTAACGAAGAAGAGAAGAACAAAACGCGCGCCCACATTATTTTACCTTGCACTAAAGTATAGCCCACAGATGGCGGCAATACCAGCCGTCATGATTGAGACAAAAGATTCGATTCCATGGTCTTGAAACGTCCACGGACGTGGCCGTTATTGATTGTTGTTTCGTATGGAGTGATTATGGCCGCGTAATCGTGCTCACGAAGCAGCGCGGTTGAGCCTGGATGGCTTTGCAGTTCGTGGGAAAGATATCGACCAGCTTCGAGCTGATATGAGATCTTAGAATATGGCCCGAGAGTTTCGTATCGGACATGGATTTGATGTTCACCGATTCCGCCGGGGACGAAAACTGATTCTCGGCGGAATCGAAATCTCTCACCGTGTAGGGCTGATGGGCCATTCGGACGCCGATGTGCTGCTGCACGCGCTCATCAATGCCCTTCTCGGTGCCATGACTGAGGGGGACATCGGGACGCATTTTCCGGATAGTGATCCGCGCTACGAAAACATTTCCAGCACGAAGCTGCTGCAAGCCACCTTGCGTCTGATGCGGCGAAAACGTTTCACGCTGGTGAATGCGGATGTGACGGTCGTTGCTCAACAGCCGAAACTGGCGCCATACTATTCGGCCATGAGAAAGAGCGTGGCGGAGCAGCTCAAAACTGCCGAACACAAGATCAGCATCAAGGCAACCACAACGGAAAAGCTCGGTTGGTTAGGCAAGGGCGAAGGAATGGCCGCGACGGCGGTGGTTTTGCTGCGCAGAGGATGATTCATCGTCGGCGAAATGGTTGACAAAGAAATTTTTCTATAATAATCAACAAACCTAATCTTAGTGGCATCCGATACTCCCCATGTAACGCCTCAAGAGCGTGAGCAAGAGATCGAGAGACTAGCTCAAGAGATTGGCCGTCTGATTCAGCGCGCCGACTCGGAGCGACGGGAAGATCTCAAAGAGTTGGCGTTTGCCCTTATCCGCGAGGAACTGATCCACAAGGCCGAGGGTGAAGAAAGCAGAGGAGGATCGACTCCAGCTCCATTCAATCCACTGGGAACAGGAGTTTTAATATTTTGTTTGGGCGCCGGCTTATCATTCATTGTTGGACCGGTGGGTTTGTTTCTGATGTTAGGTGGATTTATCTTCGTGGCTTGGGGAGCACTCATCAGCTGGTTTAAAAGGTAAAGGTTTATGGCGGAAAAAGAAAAGCAAAAACCCGGTATCTGGTCGCGCAGAGATTTTTTTACTCGGCTTGGTTGGGGTGGTTTCGGTATTTTCAGCCTCGGAATCCTGGCTGGCTTTGTCCGTTCCGCGTTTCCCAGGGTCTTGTTTCAGCCGCCGTCAACCTTTAAAGCCGGGTCCGCTAACGACTACGCAATCGGCGAGGTGAGCGAGAAATACAAGCAAGACCAGCGAGTTTGGATCGTGCGCGAAAAGGAAGGCATCTACGCTATCTTTGCCAAATGCACGCATCTGGGCTGCACCCCGCGGTGGCTGGCCGCCGAGGAAAAGTTCAAGTGTCCTTGTCATGGCAGCGGTTATTACAAGAGCGGGCTTAATTTCGAAGGTCCCGCGCCCAGGCCCATGGATCGATTTAAGGTCGACGTGGGTGAAGACGGACAGTTGGTCGTGGATAAAAAAACTGTCTACAAAATGCAGGCGGGCGTCGAACCTGACGAGCAATTTCCAGCGAGCATCCTGAAAGTGTGATGGGAAATACCCTATGAGCTCAAAGAAGTGGGAAGAGATTAAGCGGGATATTGTTGAGAGCCACGTCTGGAAGGCGATCTTCCGTCACGGCTACGAGGACACTCCACGAAATCGCGTGCTCATGGTCACGGCCAACGTGTTCCTCCATTTACATCCGGCCAAGGTGCGGCGGCACGGCGTGAGGATGCGCTTTACCTGGTGCATGGGCGGACTCACCTTTCTCATGTTTTTGGTTACGGTGGTCACCGGCATCTACTTGATGTTTTATTACCGCCCAGTCTCCGAGTACGCCTACGCCGATATGAAATATCTGGAATTTGACATGCCGTTCGGCATGCTGATGCGAAATATGCATCGTTGGTCTGCTCATGCCATGATCGTCTTCGTGTGGCTGCACATGTTCCGTGTCTTTCTTACCGGCTCTTACAAACCGCCGCGGGAATTCAACTGGGTCGTCGGTGTTCTGCTGCTCGTGCTGACCTTGCTTTTGAGCTTTACGGGATACCTCCTGCCTTGGGATCAGCTTTCCATTTGGGCCGTGACCGTCGGCTCCAATATGGCGCGCGCGACTCCTCTGCTCGGAAACGAGGGCCCCTTTGCCGAGTTTGTCGGCGCTAACCCTATCTACGATGCTAGGGCCTTTCTGTTTGGCGGAGGGGAGATCGGGCCGCACACTCTCCTGCGGTTTTATATTCTCCACTGTATCTTCATCCCGATAGTAGCCAGCGTTCTCATGACCGTGCACTTCTGGCGCATTCGCAGAGACGGCTTTTCGGGACCATCGCTCTAAACAAACGGCTAAAGAGGTTTCAAAGGATCAACGGTTTTTCGAAAATCCAAAATCGAAAAATGGGATAGAGGCTTTATGGCTGAAATCGCTCAAGAAAAGAAAAAACCCGTAGTAGTCGACGACAAAATCCACACCTGGCCCAATCTCGTGCGAAACGAGTTTCTCTGCGCGATGTTCGTTATGATCGTTCTGATTCTCTGGGCGCTGTTGATCGACGCGCCTCTGGAAGAGCCGGCGAACCCGACGCGCACTCCCAATCCGTCGAAAGCACCCTGGTACTTTCTCGGGTTGCAGGAGATGCTCGTCTATTTCGATCCGTGGAACGCGGGCGTCGTGATGCCCAGCCTCATTATCGTCGGTCTCATGGTGATCCCTTTTATCGATATCAATCCCAAAGGAAGTGGCTATTATTGTTTCAAAGACAGGAAGTACGAGATCTTAACTTTCTTTCTCGGTTTCCACGTGCTGTGGGTCAGCATGATCATGATCGGAACCTTTTTCCGGGGGCCCGGGTGGAATTTGTTCTGGCCGTGGCAGCGCTGGGATCCGCACAAAGTCGTGGCGTTGACCAACATAGATCTGCCCTATCTTCTGGGATTTCGCGATTATAAATGGTCCGCTGTGTTCGGACTGTTTTGCATTTTAGCATATTTCGCCGCGGGCATCGGTCTGTTCCACTGGTGGGTGATCCGAATCAAGGGAAGGGAGTTCATGGAACGTTGGGGACCGGTGCGCTTTGCGATCACTGCTTTCCTCTTCGTAACGATGGTGGCTCTTCCCGTGAAGATGTTCCTGCGCCTGGCTTTCAACGTGAAATACATCATGGTCACGCCCTGGCTTAACATCTGATGTTCTACGTAGCTAAGATCTTCGAAGCGATCGGCGTTGCTGACGTGGGTTACGCCATCTATGTCGGGATCGTGCAGCATGCGACAATGGCGGAGGAGATCGTACTGACGTTGATCGGTGTCGGGGTCTTTTCTTTGGGCCGAGCGCTGGAGAACAAAATAACTTGAGAGGCACGGATGGCGGTTAGGGGCATAGACGAGCGCGAAGAGAAAAAATCCTACGGCAGTATTTTTGTGCTGGGCAGCGTCATCCTGGTGGTCCTCACCCTCTGGTCCTTCTGGGACGACAACATTACCCGGCGGCCTTGGAAAGCGTTTCAAGCGCGGTTTTACCGGCTCGACTATCAAAAAGCTCAGGTGGCCTATAACGAAGAAGACAAGAAGCTTCAGGCGGAGCCGGCCTATCAAGAGCTAACAAAAAAAATCGCGGCGGTACAGACCAGCCTGGCCAAAGGCGAGACGCGGAAGAAGCTCGAGAGCTTAACCCAAGAAGAAACACAGGCAAAGGTTCGATTTGCGGAGCTGGATCAGGAAATCAAGTTTTTCAAGAGCGAACTGGAGGAGGCCTGGTACGATCACGACTATGCCGTCCAGACCGGAGGCAACCCCAAGCCGGCTTTGGCGCGCATCCAAGCGCTCAATAAAGATAAAGCCAAACTGGACCCCGACCTCGAAAAAGCGCAGCAGAGGCGCGATCAGTTGAAAGACCAGATAGACAAGCTCAACGGCAGCGTCAAGGGGCTGGAAGACCAGCTCAAGAAGGCGACCGCGGAGCGAGACAAATGGATCCGCGTCATGGAAAACGCGTCCTCGACGGTCAAGATCAGTGAGCTGAAACTGATTTCATTCTACAAAATCCCCAATATTAAACAGGTAACGTTGCCCGAGTTCGACCGTAACAACTTCGATGAGCCGGTTGCGCGTGTGGACCGCTGCCAGAGTTGTCACGTTGGCATCAACCGCCCAGGCTTTGAAAAAGAGCCGCAACCCTTTCGCACTCACCCGAACCGCGAAGTGCTATTGGCGGATAACGTCCATCCTCCGGAGAAATTCGGCTGCACTTCTTGCCACGAGGGGCAAGGAGCTGCCGTGAATAGCGTCAAGCAGGCCCACGGAGAGGTGCCCTACTGGGAAACGCCGCTCTTACGCGGCGCCAAGGTTCAGAGCAGCTGCGTCTCTTGTCACTTGGACGTCCAGTCGCTGAAGGATGCGGCGCTTCTCGCCCAGGGACAACGGTTGTTCGAGCAGATCGGCTGCACCGGATGTCACCTCGTCAAAGGATATGAAAATATTCCCAAAATCGGTCCGAGTTTAAGGCGGATCAGCGCTAAGGTTGACTCCAGCTGGATGGTCGGCTGGATCGAAAACCCGCATCGTTTTCGTCCGCGCACGCGCATGCCGAATTTTGCTTTCAAAGAGGATGAAGCCGTCGCGATCGCTTCGTATCTCTGGTCGGTTTCAAAGCAGGAAGGAGAAAAATGGCTGCAGGACCATCCGCTGCCTTCCGGCTTTAAAGAGGGCGACAAGAGCCTGATCGCCCAGGGCAAAGAACTAACCGAGAATATCGGTTGCAAGGGCTGCCATGGCTTCGCTGAAGGCGAGTTTTCGACGGTGCTCGGTCAGGCGAAGGACCTGGTTCCCAATCTCCAGAATATCGCCACCAAGGTGGGTCCACAGTGGATCTATCACTGGATCAAAAATCCGCGGGGCTATTACGCCGAGACCCGGATGCCGAGCCTACGGCTGAGCGATCAGGAGGCGCTGGCGATCACGGCTTATCTTTCCACTTTGGGAAGCAAGCCGGAGCCTATCGCGAAGATCGACGGGCGGCTGCAAGACCCCAAAAACATCGCGCGCGGCGAATCCCTGGTTCGCAAATATGGTTGTTTTGGTTGTCACGATATTCCAGGAATGGAAAAGGAGTCGCGCATCGGCGTCGAGCTGACTACTTTTGGCGCTAAGACACTCGAAGAGCTTTTCTTCGGCAACCATACTGATATTAAAGAGACGTGGGACGATTGGACCTACAATAAGCTCAAGACCCCGCGAACTTACGCTACGGAGCGTGTTGAGCAAATAATGCCACAGTTCGACTTGGCCGACGAAGATATCAAGGCGTTGCGAGTCGTGCTCGCCGGCTTCCGCGATCGCAGGATTCCCACCCGTTATTTGGCGGATCACGGCGCCAGGACTATTCAGGTCGCCGACGGGCGACGGCTCATGCACCAATACAACTGTATCGGCTGTCATGAAATCGAAGGCCGTGGCGGCTTTATCCGAAAATACTATCAGGAGAGTCCGACTTTCGCGCCGCCCATTCTCAACGGCGAAGGGGAGAAGGTGCAGTCTCCGTGGCTGTTCAGCTTTCTCAAGGCGCCTGTTCCGATTCGCCCCTGGCTCAAGCTCAGAATGCCGACCTTCGGCTTTTCCGACCAGGATGATCACATGTTGGTTGCTTTCTTCAACGGTCTTTCCAAAGTTGACAGCCCTTACGCCCATTTTGAAGATGCCAAAGTGCCGCAGGAGAATTTGGAGGCGGCGCGGAAATTGGTCTCGAAGGATTATTTCAATTGCTTTAGCTGCCATCAGCAGGGCGACAAGAAACCGGAAGGACCAGAGGAAGGCTGGGCGCCGGATCTAACGCTGGCACGCCAGCGTTTGAGTCCACAGTGGATTGTCAAGTGGTTGCGCGACCCGCAAAAGGTTCAGCCGGGCACGAAGATGCCGTCGTTTTATCCCGGCGGACCGGATGATGTCCTGGGTGGGAAAGAAGATCTCCAGATTGAAGCTCTGCGCGATTACATCATGACCCTCGGTCGAGGCGCCGGCACGGTATCCGCGCCCACTCCGGCGCCCGCGACTAAAACGAAAGTCGCCAAGCGGTGAATAACGGGCCGTTCTTGAACGTCGATTAATTAAAGACTATTTTGATTCTAAGGAGGGGTTATGAATAAATTGAGCTCGCTGGTTTTGTCTGCTGCGTTGATCGCGCTGCCGGTAAGCGGCATGGCGGCCTATGAAGGCGGTGATGTAAAAGACGGCGGGACGATCTCGGGAACGGTTAAATTCAAAGGGAGCGCTCCGACGCCGAAAAAGCTGGATGTGAGCAAGGACAAGGAAGTTTGCGGGAAAACCGCCAAGACCGACCAATCGCTGGTGGTCAATAACGGCAACCTGGTAAATGCAGTGGTGACGATTACGGATATCAAAAAGGGGAAAAAGCTCGAGACTAAAAAAGTCACCCTAGATCAGAAGGATTGCGAATACCATCCCCACGTTCTGGCTTTCCCAGCCGGTTCTGCGATTGAGATCGTCAATCCGGACGGGATTCTTCATAACATCCATTCCTATAGCAAGATAAATACTCCATTTAATATGGCGCAGCCAAAGTTCAAGAAAACGATGGAACAGAAGATCGACAAGCCCGAGGCCATCCAAGTAAAATGCGACGTGCACGGCTGGATGGAGGGGTGGTTGGTTGCGACCGAGACCCCCTATTTTGCGGTGACGGACAACTCCGGAAGCTTCAAGTTGACCGATGTGCCGCCGGGGAACTACACCGTAGAGGTCTGGCACGAGAAGCTCGGCAAGTCGACTCAGAAAGTCACGGTGAAAGCGAAGGAAGACGCGAAGGTCAACTTCGAGGTAACCGGCAAGTAAAATATTCCTGTTCTGTTAAGCACGGCACTCATTTCGGGATGCCGTGCTTTCTCACCGTCGTCGGATCGGCCGGTTGCCCAAAGCTCGATTTTTAAAATAGTTCCAGGCGCGCTCCAAGTCCACCCGGGGAAGCGCTTCCAATTGCCGCTCCGCGGATTCGCTGGCTGTGAGCGGAATGGGCATGCCGATTTGCAGCGCGCCGTAAAGTATTTCCGCCGCCTCCTCGAGATAGATCGCCATCATCACCGCCTCGGGAATGGATTTTCCAACCGTCACTTGGCCGTTGCCCCGGAGTAACACGGCCGGTTTGTTGCCGAGGGTTTCAACGACTGCCTCGCCCAATTTTCGGTTGGAAATCAAGTCGGGGGTGTTAAAGACCGGGACCCCTCCCGAAAAAAAACTTCCATGATTATGCACCGGCTCCAGTATCCGGTCGGTCACGGAGAACATATTGGCAACCCGCGCGTGAATCCGGGTGATCGCATGGAGTTCGGGTTTGGCTTTCATGATCGCCGTATGAAGCCACGTTTCAGACGGGACGGGGCGCTGACCGTCAACGATTTCTCCCGCGAGGTTGATGGTCAGCAGATCGTTCTCCGTAACCAGCGCGAGGGCGATTCTTGGAGTTAGCAAAAAGAAATCCGAATGGGGAATCCGCGCGCTGACATGACCAAATCCCTCGACGAGTTTTTGCTGGGAGAGAATTCTACATGCACTGATGACGTCCTGCTTGAGTTGTCGTATGGCAGATACCATTAAGGCTCCTTTGAATTTGATAGGATTTACGCTATATTATCCCCAATCCCAGGCAAAGCGAGTTTAGCATGAAGATCAAAGTGGAATCTCTCGCCGATTCAAAAGGGCAAGAAACCCCATCCCGGTTTCTATTAGGCACTCGAATTATTCAGGTCGGTGCAGTGGTGGACCGGTGGTACGGCGAGCAAGCATGTTATTATCGCGTATTAGGAGACGACGAGAACTCCTATATTCTCAAGGGACCTCTTGAAGATGGCTCCTGGGAGCTGGTCTCTTTCACCCACAAAGACTCTCGCGGTACAGAGTTAGAGTACGAAGGCAAAAGGGAACTTCAGTAAATCGCCTTCCCTGTTTTCCTTCCCCGGCTCGTTGTAGCTCTCTCAACAGCGAGAGAAATTTAGTACATTCATATTGAGGCAAAGCATATGTCCAAGCAACATCTAGTGGCCGTCATCGGCGCCGGCCCAGCGGGCATTTATGGCACGCGCAAACTGACCGAAGCTGGGCATCGAGTGCTACTGATCAATCGGGACATCAAGCCAGGAGGCTTGGCCGAATACGGGATATTCCTGGACAAAGAAAAGATGAAGACTGGACTGCGCAAGCAATTCCACCGCATTCTGGCGGATCCGAAGGTTTCTTACCTCGGGCATGTGACCGTGGGAGAGGGTAAATCTCTTACACTCAAGGATCTACAGGAGATTGGGTTCGGCGCGATTGTCGTTTCCGCGGGCGCGCAGGGCACCAAGAAACTCGGTCTTCCGGGCGAAGAGTTCACCGGCGTCTATCACGCCAAAGACGTCGTCTATCACTACAACAAGCTGCCGCCGTTCAGTCAACGCCATTTCGAGCTGGGCAGCAGAATCGCCATCATTGGTATGGGGAACGTTATGGTCGACGTTGCTAACTGGCTGCTCAACTACAAAGACATCGCTGAGGTCACGGTCGTTGCCCGTCGCGGTCCTAGGGAAAAGGCCTACGATGACAGCGAGTTCGAAGTCATCGAAAAGTACCTCGACAACGACGATATGCGGAAAGAGATCGAGCGCATCAGGCCGGATCTTGAAACGGCGGGGCAGAACGTCGATGAAATCATTGACAAGTTCGTTGGATCGACGACTCCGCCGGCGAACCAAAGACTGCGTTTCCGATACCTGTGCTCACCTACCAAAGTGGTTGGCAACAGCGATGGAAAAGTTGCCGGCTTAGAAGTCGAATTAAATAAACTCGTCGTTGAAAACGGTCGAACCGCGCCCAAAGGCACAGGTCAGCGTACTCAAATCCCGCTCGATTGCGTCATCTACGCGATCGGCGATCAGGTCGATGGGTCCCTGGGGCTTCCCTACGCTCGCGGTGCCTTTGTGACCAATCCCGCGGAATTGTCGGGCGATCCGAATCCCGCGCACTATCAACCCTACGATCCAGCCAGCAAGCAAGTTCTCGAAGGCATCTACGTGATCGGCTGGTCGCGCAACGCGAGCGTCGGGCTTGTCGGCGTGGCCAAACAAGACGCCGAACGGGGCATGAAAGTCATCAACGCCTATTTGACGTCTCAAGAAGGTTTTGAGCCGGAAGTCATCGAGCGAAAGATCGAAGCGGTTCTCGATAAGCTCGAAGAGAACAAAGTGTCATACGTCACGAAAGACGACGTCGCACTGCTCGAAGCAGGGGAAAAACAAGAAGCCAAAAAGCGCAACACTTGGGAGCACAAATACGCCACGGACGAAGAGATGCTCGAGATCATCTCAGCGCCGAAAGCGGTCGCGAGCTAAGCGACCGCAAAATTTTTCGGGCTTCCGTACTGCGGGAGTCCGGTGTACTTATCCTAATCCGTCAAAAAGTTTCCCCACTCTTTTTCCGCCTAGCTTCTCCACATTCCGCGCATTTAAGGTATCCATGCAAGACGTGATCTTGATGCAGGGGCCGCAGAGATTGTTCATAAGCGGGCACTAGATAACATACTATGGGAAACGTAATTGCTCAAAGAGCGCCGGATTTTCAATTTACGGCAACAGACGGCGGCTGCGAAGGCTGTTCTAAAGCCTACTATTTCTGCTGTATTGCCGGTTGGAACATATCTTGCTGAGGCTTGATTATCGTGCCCATGCAATCTTGCCCTAAGTAATCGGTCAAAGGAACGGAGGAGTTTCCTGAAGCCACCAATTTGCCCACAATGTTCCACGGAATACGTCATACGCGTTCGTAGAGAAGCGATCGCCGAACGCCTGGTGAGCCTCCTTTATGTTTACCCTTTTCGATGTCAACTCTGTGGGTACCGATTCAGCTCCGTTCAATGGGGCGTAAGATATTTCAGGGTAGACCAAGACCGCCGAGAGTACGAACGCGTACCGGTAAACTTCCCTGTGGCGTTCGTAAGCGGCGAGGTAGCGGGCAAAGGATGGGTTTCCGATATTTCCATGGGCGGCTGCACAATTCGCTCCGAGACACAACTGTCATATGCGCAGATTGTCAAAGTTTCGCTCCAGATTCCAGGCGATGATCTTCCCGTCACGGTGGACGCTGCTGTCGTGCGCAACATGCAGGTCAATCGAATCGGATTGGAATTTCTACGTTTACAGCAAGTCGAACGGAAACGCTTGCAGCTCTTTATTCAAAGCGAATTGCAGCGTCGCGGACTGCGCCGTGAACCAATGGAGGAAGTTCCAACGGTAGCCACATAGCTATTCGATCATCTGCGACGATTAATCTTTAAGAGCGCTTGGGTTAACTGGCTAGTCCGCCTCGCGCTCTCCGATCTGTTCCAAATCTTTATTACATTCCCCTTTTGCGGGTCATAGTGTCCTTCCGGGTGATCGGTTTGTCCAACATTCCAGTTGTTAAGCCCGCTCGGTGGTGCGATAATTAGCTCGTTATTTCGCTGATTGCTATGGATTTTTGCAATGTAGCGAATAGGGGAAGCGCATGGCCCTTGAAGAAGGCCTAACCTATACAATGCCACTAGAGGTTTACCTCCAGACAGCCGTGGTGCGAGGCGTCCTTGTCACTAACCAGGATCGTCTCAGCAATTATCTGTTTCTGCGAGAAGGCGATGAGGTCTTTTCTCTTAAAGAGGCGACGCTGGAAGGCCTCAACCGAAAAACCGTGACCGCGGGTTCGGATGAGTATCTCATATATATGCAGGAACTATTTCTGATCGCCGACTTGAGTCCCCAGTTCAGATCCGATCCTGCGCTTTTGGAGCACCTATACGTGAAAAAGGAAACGAGCAGGGCTTTGCTCGGTGTCGGTCCCTATTGGGTCCAAGGAAATATTCATATTGCGCCGGGTGGTGCCCTTCACGATCTATTATTGGCAAAGTCCCGGTTGATCCCGGTGACCGATGCAGCGATACTTGACCGGCCGGACGTGGGACCGCGCACTTATCTGGTCAACCGGACCAAGATTGCCTTTATGACGGCGTTGGGCGATGGTTTCGTTGAGCTGTGAAGATAGATGCAATTTCCAGTCGAAATCAATCACATCAAATCTGAAGGCGTCGTTCGGATCACCTGGGACGACGGCCACGTGGGAGAGTACGCGCAGGAATATCTTCGTGGGTACTGTCCGTGCGCACTCTGTCAGGGACACGGCGCGCAACGCAAATTCATTTCAGTGCCAGAGGCAAGGCTCCAGGATATTTGCGCGGTGGGGAACTATGCCGTCGAATTCAGATGGCAGGATGGCCACAGTACCGGCATATATACCTTTGAATACTTGCGGTCTATTTGTCCTTGCGCTGCATGTAGGGACCGGCGAGCCGATTCGCCGTGAAACAGGCAAGTTTTTCCCGCTTCTATCCGGCAGAGAATGTCTTGTATTTCTGCAATAACTGCACGCATCGAAGAAGCGGGATAGTCTGCACACCATTCCCGCTGACATCTTACTCAATTACCGCTTGACTTACCCACGCGTGTTTCTTACTCTGCTTTGCAAGTTCAAGGAATTTGGAAGGTTTTGTAGATCTTAAAGCGCGAGAGTGGCGGAACTGGCAGACGCACTAGACTTAGGATCTAGCGGGTAACCGTGGGGGTTCGAGTCCCCCCTCTCGCACCAAGCGACTCGGATTTTAAAAGAAAGATTTTTGCTTTATTTTAGATAGTCGGCAACTTGTAGCGGCGAGATTTGCACTTCCTGTTATTTATCCCTTTTCCCGCGCAAGTGCGAGCTTGCCTTTCGTATGCGGTCATGAAGATTGACATCGAAGAACTGAACTCGGTCCAGAGAAAAATTCGCGTTGAGCTCACACCGGAAACGGTCACCAGTGAATTTTCGCGCGCCTATAAGAATTTAGGCCAAAGGACGCGCGTCAAAGGATTTCGTGTGGGTAAGACTCCGCGCAGTGTACTCCAGGGCCTTTATGGTGACGAGATCAAAGGGCAGGTACGCTCGCAACTGGTGGAGGATTCTCTCGGAGAAGCGATCAAAGGGCGCGGCTTGCAGATTGTTTCACGGCCAGAAATCGAAGCTAATGATCCGGAGGAAGGGCGCGGCTTCTCCTTTTCTGCCGTATTCGAGGTGAAGCCAGATGTCAATGTGAACGATTATTCGGGCGTGGAGGTTGAAAAGGTCAGACTCTCGGTCTCCGATGCCCAAGTCGACGAGGCTCTTCGTCGTCTTCAAGAGAGCCATGCGCGGTTGGAACCTGTGGAAAATCGCGATGTCGTGAAGCAGGGTGACTTCGTAACCCTGGACTTCGAGGGATCCATCGCGGGTAAATCGTTTCCCGGAGGGAAGGGAGAAAACTACCTGCTCGAGGTTGGTGGTGGCCGAGCACTGCCGCAGTTCGAAAGTGCGGTTATCGGTTTGAAAGTTGGCGCGAGAGAGACTATTCAGTTGACCTATCCGGAGGATTACCCAAACCGCGAGATCGCTGGCAAGGCTGTGGAATTTTCCCTAATAGTTCACGAAATCAAACAAAAGGTGTTACCTACTATGGATGATGAGTTCGCTAAAGATCACGGGGAATGTGCGTCGCTGGATGATTTAAAAGCATCGATCCGCACCCGGCTCGGAAACGAACTCGAGCGCCTTCAAAAGGAGGAGCTTAAAGAGCAGATTGTCAACCGTCTTATTGCGACTCACCCTGTTACTCCGCCGCCTACGATGGTGGAGCGACAAACGAGGTACCTCATGGAGCGATACCAGAATCGGGTACCGGGTCAGGCTCGACCCGAATCCGAATCGCCAACCTCCATGGAAGAAATCCGAAAGAGCATGGAGGCTCGTGCGATGCGGCAAGTTCAGGCCACATTATTGGTGGAAAGAATCTCTCAGCTTGAAAGAATCGAGGTGGCCGATAAAGAAGTGCAGGAAAGGGTCGACCAGTTGGCCAGGGCCGCGGGCGATAAGGCAAAATCAGTGCGCGAGATGTATTCGAGCTCGGATGCGCGCGATGAATTGCGCGCTCAGATCACGTTCGACCGAACTGTTAATGTTTTGCTGGAACGAGCGAAGATCAAGGAGGTCGATCCGCCGGCATATAAGGTTGATGAGTCGGGTGAAAAAAGCTAGAATGGGTTTCGACAGCTTAGGAGTTCGCGGGGGATGAATTTCATTCCGATTGTGGTTGAGCAGACGGGGCGCGGGGAGCGGGCGTACGACATTTACTCTCGACTCCTGAAAGACCGAATTGTGTTCCTGGGATCAATCGTTACCGACGAGGTTGCAAACCTAATTACCGCGCAGCTTCTGTTTCTTGAATCCGAAGATCCCGAGCGGGATATTTTCTTTTACATCAATAGCCCGGGCGGTGCGGTTACGGCGGGCTTGGCGATTTACGACACCATGCAATACGTTCGACCGCAGATATCCACAGTCTGTGTCGGGCAGGCGGCCAGTATGGGCGCAGTGCTGTTGGCGGCCGGAACTAAAGGAAAACGTTTTGCGCTTCCCCATTCTCGCATCATGATTCACCAGCCTTTAGGTGGTTTTCAGGGTCAGGCGGCCGATATCGATATTCAGGCGCGCGAGATCTTGCGCATGCGGGAAGAGTTGAACAATATTCTTATGAAACACACCGGGCAGAGTCTCAAGAAGATCGAGAAGGATACGGACCGAGATATGTTCCTGTCAGGCAAGCAGGCCCAGGAATACGGATTGGTCGATGAGGTTATTGCGGCTCGGCCCGAGGGAAGCTTAAAGAAATGAAGGAATCTTAGTTATGCGGGGGTTCTATGGCAAAGCACGGTGAACATGGGTCGGGAAATCTCGTCTGCTCGTTTTGCGGGAAGAGCCAGGACGAGGTGCGCAAACTCATCGCCGGCCCAACCGTCTATATCTGCGATGAATGCATCGATCTTTGCAACGATATCATCGCTGAAGAATGCGACCATGATGAGAACCTGACGGCCTCGTCAAATGTTCCGAAACCCGCCGAGATCAAACGCGTTCTTGATCAATATGTGATTGGACAGGAGCGTGCGAAGAAAATTCTGGCGGTGGCGGTCCATAATCACTATAAGCGAATCGACAGCCAAATGGTGACGGGAGATGTGGAGCTGCAGAAAAGCAACATTCTGCTTTTGGGACCCACGGGTTCTGGAAAAACTCTGCTGGCGCAGACACTGGCCCGATTTCTCCAGGTTCCATTCACCATCGCGGACGCAACGAGCCTGACGGAAGCGGGATACGTCGGAGAAGATGTTGAGAACATTATCCTAAACCTGTTGCAGGCGGCCGACTATGACGTTGAAAAGGCGCAGCGCGGAATCGTCTATATAGATGAGATCGATAAAATCTCGCGGAAATCGGACAACCCATCAATCACGCGGGATGTGTCGGGTGAAGGGGTGCAGCAGGCCTTGCTGAAAATCATCGAGGGAACCATGGCGAGCGTTCCTCCTAAAGGGGGAAGGAAACACCCGCAGCAGGAATTTCTCCAGGTCGACACCACGAATATACTTTTTATCTGCGGCGGAGCCTTTGTCGGGCTTGAGGATATTATCCGCAAACGAACCGGGCGCAAGCGCTTGGGATTTGGCGGACAGATTGAAGAGAGGGACGGCAGACGACCGACCGAGCTTCTGCACGACGTGCAACCTGAGGATTTGCTTAAGTTTGGGCTGATTCCGGAATTTATCGGACGGTTGCCCGTCATAGCTACGCTGGATGAATTGGATGAATCCGCTCTTATGCGCATTTTGAAAGAGCCTAAGAACGCCCTCACCAAGCAGTACTCCAAACTGTTTGAGATGGAAACCGTGCATCTCAAATTTACCGAAGAGGCGCTTCGCGCTATCGCCCGGGAGGCCATGAAAAGAAAATCGGGCGCAAGGGGACTTAGGGCAATTATGGAGAATATCATGCTCGATATAATGTATGACATGCCTTCTCAGCCTAATATCAAGGAAGTCGTCATCTCTGAGGACGTAGTTGATAAGACTGAACCTCCGATCGTCGTGTACACCAAGGCCGCGGAGAGCGCTTAGGAGGAATCGATGCTATTTCGTAACGAAAAGAAAGACGATAAAGAGTCAGTCGGTGGTCCGACACGTGTGCCGCTGTTACCTCTCAGGGATATTATCGTTTTCCCGCATATGGTTGTGCCTCTCTTTGTCGGCCGGCAGCGGTCGATCAAAGCGTTGGAAGAAGCCACGCAAAAGCAGAGCCCGATCTTTCTTTCATCTCAGAAAGACGCCAAGACCAATGAGCCCACGGAGGAAGATATCTATAAAACCGGGACTGTCGGCACGGTCGTCCAGATGCTCAAGCTTCCCGACGGTACCGTGAAGGTGCTCATCGAAGGCAAGCGACGGGCGAAAATCGTTCGCTTCGTGAACAGTCCGGATTTCTTCCTGGTTGAGATCGAAGAAGCACCGGAGGTCGTTGAGCGCAACACCGAAGTCGAGGCATTGACCCGCGAAGTGCGCACGACCTTCGAGAACTACGTCAAGCTGAAGAAAAAGATCCCGCCTGAAATGGTCATGTCGGTTTCATCCATTGATGATCCCGGTCGGCTGGCAGATACCATCGTCGCTCACCTCGGGATCAAAATTGAAGACCGGCAAAACCTTCTGGAAACTTTCAATGCTGCCGAGCGACTGGAGAAGGTACTCGGACACATGCGCGCCGAGATCGAAATCCTCGAAGTCGAACGGCGCATCCGATCTCGCGTCAAGAAACAGATGGAGCGCTCGCAGAAAGAGTACTACTTGAATGAACAGATGCGAGCTATCCAGAAAGAGCTCGGTGAAAAAGACGAGTTCAAAAATGAGATTCAGGAGATCGAGGAAAAGCTCAAACAGAAGAAACTCTCGGCCGAAGCGAAGGACAAGGTCGAAAAGGAACTCAAGAAGCTCAAGATGATGTCGCCGATGTCCGCGGAAGCCACGGTAGTGAGAAATTATATCGACTGGATTCTTAGCCTACCATGGAACGAGTTGACCGACGACAAACTGGATATCAATGAAGCCGAAAAAGTGCTCGAAGAAGACCATTATGGCCTGGAAAAAGTTAAAGAGCGGATTCTCGAATATCTCGCGGTCCAGAGTCTCGTGGGTAAGATCAAGGGTCCCATTCTCTGTTTGGTTGGCCCTCCGGGCGTCGGCAAGACTTCACTCGGGCGCTCCATCGCGCGGGCAACCGGAAGAAAGTTCGTGAGAGTTTCGCTCGGCGGCGTTAGGGACGAGGCGGAGATCCGCGGCCACCGGCGGACTTATATCGGGGCATTGCCAGGCAAGATTATTCAATCGATGAAGAAGGCGGGATCGAGCAATCCGGTCTTCTTGATGGACGAGATTGACAAGATGTCGACGGATTTCCGGGGGGATCCGTCGTCGGCGCTCCTCGAGGTCTTGGATCCTGAGCAAAACACCACCTTTAATGATCACTATTTGGACCTAGATTACGATCTATCGAAGGTGATGTTCATTACCACGGCCAACACATTGGACCGTATCCCCCGTCCTCTTCAAGACCGGATGGAGATCATCCGCATTGCCGGATACACCGAGCTCGAGAAGCTCAGCATCGCGAAGAAATACCTGCTGGAGAAACAGAAAGAGGCGAACGGGCTTACACCCGAGAATGTCGCCTTTACGGATAATGCTCTTCTCGGTGTCATTCGACATTACACAAAAGAGGCTGGCGTACGAAATCTAGAGCGAGAAATCGCCGCTATCTGCCGCAAGGTTGCCGTGGAAGTGGTAAAGAAGGATAGGAACGCCCATATTCAAGTCGGCACGAAAAGCCTGCACAAATATTTGGGCCCGGAAAGATTCCGATACGGTAAAGCGGAGGCGGAGCACAAGATCGGTGTGGCGACTGGCCTGGCGTGGACCGAGCTCGGCGGCGAGCTCCTGGCGACTGAGGTAACCATTATGCCGGGAAAGGGGCAGCTTACCATTACAGGTAAACTCGGAGACGTAATGCAGGAGTCTGCACAGGCGGCGATGAGCTACGTGCGGTCGCGGGCGATGGAGTTGGGATTGGAAAGGGACTTTTATCAAAAGATCGATGTCCATATTCATGTGCCGGAAGGGGCTATTCCGAAAGATGGACCTTCCGCAGGAATCACTATGGCTACTTCGCTGGTTTCCGCGTTGATCAAGGTTCCGGTTTATAATGATTTGGCGATGACCGGCGAAATTACCTTAAGAGGGACGGTGCTTCCCATCGGTGGCCTGAAAGAAAAGGTGCTAGCGGCTCACCGGGCTGGGATAAAGAAAGTACTGATCCCGGCGGATAACGAAAAAGACATAGAAGAGATTCCGGCGACTGTTCTAAAGACGGTTGAGATGATCGCCGTGTCTCACATGGACGAGGTGCTAAAGAAGGCACTCGTCATTGACGATCCGGATGCTCTGTTCAAAGGTCTTGCGGCCTCAGCCGATGCAAAAGAAGAAAATCCTCCGTTCGGCGATAAGGTTGAGGACGCTCCGGGTCCCGATATCTTGCCTCAGTAATTCCTTTCGAGCGAGAGCTATGCCGGGTGATTTGACACCCGGCATAGCTGCTGTTATATAAATCCACTCCTTGCCCGGCGGGTTATGGCAGGGGAATGAAGAGGGATAATGACCAAAGCCGATCTAATTGATTCGGTGGCGAAGCGCCATGAGCTACCCCGGCCGAAAGCCGAAGAGATTGTAAACGGATTCTTTGACGATATTGTCGCTGCTTTGAAGAATGGAGACAAAGTAAATGTTTCCGGCTTCGGCACATTTTCCGTTTCTCAGCGCAAAGGGCGAATGGGCAGAAATCCAAAGACCGGAGAAAGTATTGAAATCGCTCCTTCTCGAGCCGCGAAGTTCAAGGCCGGGAAAATCTTGAAAGATTCCCTCAGCTAAAATCGTTCTTCTGGAGAATCAAGCCAGGAAACTTGCGGGTCGAAGACTGAAGAAATTGGTCTACTGCCGACGCTTAGGGCGGGTGTTTTCGGGCAAGGGGCGGTTAGCTCAGCGGGAGAGCATCGGCCTTACAAGCCGGGGGTCACAGGTTCAAATCCTGTACCGCCCACCACTGGGCAAATCTATTGATTGTCGGGGTCGTAGTTCAGTTGGTTAGAACGCCGGCCTGTCACGCCGGAGGTCGCGAGTTCGAGTCTCGTCGGCCCCGCCACCTTCTATTGAGAGGGCAGCAGAATTAGAGAGCAATCGATTGTGGGGTTGGCTAACATGAAAACAGAAGAAGCTCTCGCGCAGCGACAATGGTACGTTGTCGATGCCCAAGGGAAAATTCTTGGGCGAATGGCTAGCGAGATCGCAAAAGTGCTCCGGGGAAAGCATAAACCGATCTTTACCCCCAATGTCGATGTGGGCGATTTCGTGATTGTTGTGAATGCGCGGGGTGTCAGGCTTACCGGTAAGAAGCTAGAAAAGAAGGTTTATTATCGTCACACGGAATATCCGGGTGGAATCCGTGAGAAAAATGCCGCAAAAATGCTTGCTGAAAAGCCCGGGGAGCTAATCCGGCTGGCGGTGAAAGGAATGCTACCGAAAAATCGGTTGAGTCGAAGACTGGTCACCAAACTGAAAATATATCCCGGTCCGGAACATCCGCACGAGGCGCAAAAACCACAGCCCCTGGCGATTGACGCGTAGGAGTAGAAGAGCGATGGCAGAAAAGGTTATTAATGCAACCGGCCGAAGGAAAACCTCTGTGGCGCGAGTTTTCCTAAAGCACGGTAAGGGGATCATCAAAATCAATGATCGAACCCTACAAGAATACTTTGGTCGTGAAACGGCTCGCATGATCGTGCTCCAGCCTTTTGACGTGACACAAACGACGGGGAGCTTTGACATCGACATCAACGTTAGTGGCGGAGGGAGCTCCGGGCAAGCGGGGGCCATTCGTCACGGGATTACCCGGGCGCTGATGCTGGTTAATCCAGAATTTCGTCCGCCGCTAAAAAAGGCCGGTTTCGTGACCCGTGATCCTCGTGCCGTGGAGCGAAAAAAGTACGGGCGCCACAAGGCGCGGAAACGACCGCAGTACTCCAAACGTTAACATCTTTTCTTCCGCTAGACCGCCCGAACGAATAAACGTTGCGTCCTTGGCGCGATTGGTCGGCTAGTCAACACCGCCCCTGACGCGGCCGGCGCGAGTGGCTGTATAGAAATTGAATCTCAACGTGCATGGGCCAGCCGAAGTTGCTCGGCGATGGCCGGCGCCGTCCGATCACTCTTCCGCTGTAAAGAAGAACAATCCGATCATCGCGAATATGGAGTTGGGTAACCATGCGGCTAACAACGGTGGAAGCCCACCACTGTGGCCCAGGGAAACGCAAAACGCAGAGAGAACCCAATAGCCAAAGCCGATAACCATGGCCGAAGCAAAGCTCAGCGCCATGCTGCCACTCATACGGGGAAATCAACGGCAAGGCGAGCTTCGATTGGAGATCCACATCGTAAGACGTGGCATCTATGACTTTAGCTTTCATGTCGGCGATCTGCTTTTGTAGGTCGAAAAAGGTGAATTCTTCGGCGTCCCTCGCGAGTAGCTTGAGGTCCTCGGGGGTTTCCGTAATGGGTGGGAGGGCGGCTGATTTTTCAAGGACCATTTTGCCATCAGGCGATACGCTCCACGATGTGATTTCCTTGGCTTCCCAACTGCGGCCGGTCCAACGAGCCGTAGGAGTCTCCACTATTCCGCGCAAGCTAAAGTCGCGATTGAGAAGAAAGATGGTTACGCCTTGAAGTGTATTGTTTGCGGTGTCGAAACGATTGACGTTGATAAAGCTACGCTCTCCTCTTATCCATATGTCCACCGTTCCGAATAAGCTCTGCTGTTGCTTGCGTTTGACTTCCGTCTTAAAGATCGTTTGTGCTTGATGGGCGAATATCGGCACCAGGGCTTCGTTCCAGAAAAAGGTGAACAGGCAGATGAACAATGAAAGAACCAGTAAAGGGAGTGCGACACGCTGAACGCTGATTCCACTGGAACGCATCGCGGTGATTTCGTGCGTTCGGGCCATCATTCCAAGACAAAACAAAGCGGAGAACAAAGTTGCGAAGCCAATCACACGGGAAACCGACAGAGGGGCTTTATAGAAAAAATAGCGGATAACAGTCCAAATCGAGGCTCCCGTGTCGAGAAAAGCGCTGATGCGGTCAAAGAAGTCGACGATAAGGTATAGGGATGTAACGCAGATCAGGCTGGTAAAAAAAATGCGCAGAAAGTCTTGAACCAAATAGCGGTCGAGGATGCTGCCGACCGGTAGAAATTTGACGTTTTCCCTAGCTGCCATGGTGTGATTTCAGTGTTGTTATCCTTTCCGCTTAAGTCGGTCCAAACATTGGCCCGCCCAAACGACTGCAGTCTCCAGCTTAGCTTGAAACGCAAGCGGGGATTCACGGAGCGCCTTACTGAAGAAGTGAATCGCGATCCCGCCCACGACGAAGTTAGGAAGCCAGAGGGCTGGAATGGGATGCAGAACGCCTTTGTCGCCGAGCGCCTTGCCGAGAGACAGAAACGCGTAATAAGTGAGCAGCCAAAAAAGGCAGAGCATAAACCCCCACGAGCGGTTGGCACGGGCGCTTCTGGGTAATAAAGTTAAAGAGACCCCGAGCAGACAGAAGACGATGGGAGCGAAACTGAATGAGATCCGTTGATGGAATTCCATGATTTCGGGTGTGACCATGGTTCCTTGGTTTCGTTTCTCTCGAATGGTCCGGATCAAGTGTCTTAGGGACATTTCTTTTGGTCCTGCCTCTTTTCTCTTCACGGGTCCTATAAGATCATCCAGGTCAAGTTTAAAATCATAGATATTGAATCGGGTCTGGCTAAAACCCGGGCGATTTTTTTCCGTTTCGTAAATTGAGCCGTCGAAGAGCCTCAGTCCCAAAGTATTGGTCTCGTCGTCTGTGGTAATGAGGGCAACTTTTCCCAGAATAACGTCCTGTCTCACGGGGTCGCGTTTGTCGACAATTAACACGCCCTGCGCGGTATTGCCCGGCGGGATGATTTCTTCCGTATAGATGAGAATCTTAGGGAAGTCGTCGTTGAAGACTTTTTCCTTTAAAGCTGTCCCAACACGACTCTTGGCGATGTTATACAGTTCTTTTTTGAGCGCGAAATTGGCCGCCGGTCGAGCGAACGTGGTGAGAAACAGGGTTGTGACGGCGACTCCCAAGGCAAAGAGGGCGATCGGCCAAAGGATCTGTGCGGGACTGATCCCTGAACCTTTCATGGCGAGAAGTTCTTGATCGCTGGATAATCGGCCGAGGCCTAGCAGGATCGCAAGGAGAAAAGCCATGGGAACCGTCAGCTCCAGAAAGGTTGGTAGGATAAGCGAGAACAACTTGCCAATTTGAAGCAGCGGCACGCCGCGGGTTACCACAAGCTCAACGAGCTTCAAGATGCGCGCAATCAAAAGGACGAAAGTAAAGGCCAAAAGTCCGAAGAAAAAAGGAGGGAGGATTTCAAAAACCAGGTAGCCGGAAAGTATCTTTCGCTTCACAGTACCAACATGTTATCTGTTGAGTCTTTTTTTGTAAAATCCTTTTGCCGTTGAAAAGGTACCTGTTTATGAAAAACGAACAAACTCTCGTCTTCGGAATCAATCCTGTGCGCGAGAAATTAAAAGCTTCGTCTCACGACGTTTTGGAAATCCTGATCGCGGACCGCCCCGAGGGACCAGCCTTGCGATCGATTGATGTGGAAGCGAAGCGCCTCGGCTTGCGCGTCACCTATGTGAGTCCTGATTTGCTGAGCCGACTGACCGGGGGCGGAAAACATCAAGGAGTGCTTGCGAAGGTTGAAGCGTACGTTCACCTGGCATTCACTGAATTGGTGCGACGACTTTCGGTGTCTTCGGGCTCAGACTGGCTCTTGATTCTGGATGGTTTGACAGACCCGCGGAATTTCGGTGCTCTTTTACGAAGCGCTGAAGCAGTGGGAGTTCAGCATGTGGTGATTCCTAAGAACCGGTCTGTGGGGGTGACCCCGACCGTGGTCAAAGCTTCCGCCGGGGCAGTGCATCACCTCAATATCTATAGGGCAACGAATTTGAGACGCGCCATCGTTACGCTCAAAGAGCGTGGATTCTGGATGGTGGGACTCGATGCTCAAGCCGAGGCAACTATTCACGAAGTCGAGTATCCGGAGAGGCTGGGCATTGTCTTAGGCAGTGAGGGGAAAGGCGTTCGGCCCATAATCCTGAGGGAATGCGATTATCTTGTTTCTATTCCGATGTTGGGCAAAATTGCCTCATTGAACGTAGCAGTCGCAGGAGCGGTCTTTCTTTACGAGTTGCTTCGACAAAGGCGGACCATTGACAAGACGGGGGCCAAGAGATAATAGGACAGCAAGGATAGAGTTATAAGGATTTATAGTGCTTTAGAGCCTCGCCGCTTGACATGGCAACCTGAAGGTGCTTTAAATGTTTGTTTGCTAACGGGGAAAAAGCACCGCCGTGTCATCTTTTGCCTTAGTGGCTCAGGATTCATACTTTATAATTACAAACTGTTGATTAGCCGTCATTAGTCAGTCATTCCCGCTGCCCTCTAAAGGCAAACCGAAGCTTTTGTGCTGGCACGCGAAAAATCTTTGTGGACTAGGCTGGCGTAGCTCAACGGCAGAGCAGCTGATTTGTAATCAGCAGGTTGTAGGTTCAAGTCCTATCGCCAGCTCCATTCAGACGATTTTGAGATTAATTTTAGATGAAACCGAATTGGCATCGAGCATTGAACGGCGCGCAGTGAGTGAAACTGTGGAGGGTTTACGAAGAAGCGGAGAGGTTCCCGAGTGGCCAAAGGGAGCAGACTGTAAATCTGCCGGCGATGCCTTCGAAGGTTCGAATCCTTCCCTCTCCACCAATTTTTGTTTTGCGGGAATAGCTCAGTTGGTAGAGCGCGAGCCTTCCAAGCTCGGGGTCGCGGGTTCGAGTCCCGTTTCCCGCTCCAAATCGCGTATGGCTGATGGCAGATAGCAAATGGCCTTTGGATTTTAGCAGTCAGCCATATGCTATAAGCCATCGACTGATGCGCCCAGGTAGCTCAGTCGGTAGAGCACGTCCTTGGTAAGGACGAGGTCGGCGGTTCGATCCCGCTCCTGGGCTTTTGTTCCAGGTTGCGAGCCGTAAAGGCTGAACGAGCGTTAAGAAAATAGCCGAGCGACTGCAGTGGCAAATCATAGGAGGACGAGATGAGCAAACAGAAGTTTGAGCGAAAAAAACCGCATCTGAACATCGGCACCATCGGTCACGTCGACCACGGGAAAACGACCTTGACTGCTGCCATTACCAAAGTCTTGGAAAAACAAGGTAAGGCGAAGTTCCTTGCTTATGATCAGATCGATAAAGCCCCGGAGGAAAGAGAGAGAGGCCTGACCATTAATATCGCGCACGTCGAGTATGAGACGGACAAGCGCCACTATGCCCATGTCGATTGTCCCGGTCACGCCGACTACGTCAAGAACATGATCACCGGAGCCGCTCAAATGGACGGCGCGATTCTCGTCGTATCTGCGGCCGACGGACCGATGCCTCAAACCCGGGAGCATATTCTCTTGGCGCGCCAAGTCGGGGTGCCGGCTATCGTCGTGTTCCTCAATAAGGCCGATATGGTCGATGACAAAGAGCTCCTGGACCTCGTCGAGCTTGAGGTACGGGAGTTGCTTTCCAAGTACAAATTCCCTGGCGATGATACCCCAATCGTCATTGGCAGTGCTCTAAAAGCATTGGAAGGCGACGTTTCGGCAATGGGTGAAGGGGCAATTCTAAAGCTCATGGAGGCCGTAGACTCGTTTATTCAAGAGCCGGTTCGGGCTATCGACAAGCCGTTTCTCATGCCGGTCGAAGACGTCTTCACCATCAGCGGGCGCGGCACAGTCGTTACTGGTCGAGTTGAGCGTGGAGTCGTCAAAGTCGGCGAAGAAATCGAAATCGTTGGCTTCAGGGATACTCAGAAGACCGTGGCTACGGGTGTTGAAATGTTCCGCAAACTCTTGGATGAAGGGCAGGCCGGTGACAATATCGGAGTGCTACTCCGTGGAACCAAGCGGGAGGAAGTGGAACGGGGACAGGTTTTGGCAAAACCAGGAAGCATCACTCCGCACACGAAATTTAATGCCGAAGCCTATGTCCTGACCAAGGAAGAAGGCGGAAGACATACCCCTTTCTTTAATGGTTACCGCCCACAATTCTATTTCCGAACGACCGACGTTACGGGTGTTGTGAAGCTCCCTGAGGGCACCGAAATGGTCATGCCCGGAGATAATATTAACGTGGAGATCGAACTCATTACACCGGTGGCCATGGATGACGGGTTGAGGTTTGCAATCCGCGAAGGCGGCAGGACGGTCGGCGCGGGAGTGGTCACGAAGATTATCCAGTAACGCCGGGCGAGGGAGGCTGCAGCCATGCGGGAACTCGTAGGATTTGCTTGCGACCAATGTAAGCGAAAGAACTATACAACGACGAAAAACAGAAAGAATACCACGGAGAAACTGGCTCTAAAGAAATTCTGTTCTTCTTGCCGGACCCATACCTTGCATCGTGAGGTAAAGATCTGACGGAGATACAGGGGTCAGTAGCTCCAATTGGCTAGAGCGCCGGACTCCAAATCCGGTTGTTGCAGGTTCGAGTCCTGCCTGACCCGCCATCTCATTGCGTTTGGTTAAGCTCATGGGGGATTGGATCCAAAAAGTCCAGGATGGTGTTCGGCACGCAACTGAGTTTTTTGAGGAATCCTGGCAAGAGCTCAAGAAAGTGCATTGGCCGTCACGTAAAGAGACTTACGCAGCGACCTTGGTCGTTCTAATTGTGGTGGTTTTGGTTTCCATCTATCTTGCGTTGGTCGATTTAGGGCTAACCAAAGCTATTCAGGCCATCATCGACTAGTTTCCTTGGTTCTCTCCTATGGCGAAACAATGGTATATCGTTCACACCTTTTCGGGTTATGAACAAAAAGCCAAGGCGGCGCTCGAGGAGAGAATCAAGGCGTTAGGCAAGCAGGATTACTTTGGAGAGATTCTAGTACCGGTCGAAAAGGTGGTCGAGCTGGTCAAAGGGAAGAAGCGAACGTCTTCTAGGAAGTTTTTTCCGGGTTATATTTTGGTTCAGATGGAGCTGAATAACGATACATGGCATGTCGTCAAGGAAACACCAAAGGTGACGGGATTTGTCGGTGGTAGCACCAATCCGCCTCCGGTGAGTGATGAGGAGGTCAGAACCATCACCCAGCAAATGGAAGAAGGGGCCATCAAGCCAAAGCCTCGGGTTCTTTTCTCGGTGGGCGAGAATGTGAAAGTCGTCGATGGTCCGTTCGCTGATTTCAACGGGGTTGTAGAAGAGGTTCGTCCGGATAAGGGGAAACTCAGAGTCCTAATCAGCATTTTCGGTCGGGCCACGCCGGTTGAGCTCGAATTCATCCAGGTGGAACGGAACTAAAGACAAGGATCGAAAAAATGGCGAAGAAGGTCATAGGCGAGATCAAGCTGCAAATTCCGGCAGGCCAGGCGAACCCAAGCCCACCTGTGGGACCGGCTCTCGGGCAGCGCGGCGTCAATATCATGGAGTTCTGTAAGTCGTTCAATGCCGCAACTCAGTCTCAGCAAGGGATGATCATTCCTGTGATCATTACGGTTTATGCGGACCGGTCCTTTACATTCCTGACTAAAACTCCGCCAGCTTCGATATTGCTCAAAAAGGCCGCCGGTGTTGAGAAAGGCTCTTCTGAACCCGGAAAGACTACGGTTGGCAAGGTGACACGAGCTCAGGTTAGGCAAATCGCCGAGCTCAAGCTGAAAGATCTCACCGCCAAAGATCTTGCGGCGGCCGAAAAGTCCGTGGAGGGTACAGCTCGCAGCCTTGGGTTGGAGGTTGAAGGTTAACCCGTTAGAGCTATCGATTCTGCGATAGTCAGGGAGATATTATTTGGCAGCAATTTGGGGGAAGATATGAGCGGGAATGGCAAATCTTATCGGGCGGCGTTGGCGAAAGTGGATCGTAACCAACGTTATCTTCTCGAGGACACCCTTCGATTGGTAAAGGAAACAGCTCGAGCCAAGTTTGACGAAACCGTCGAGATGGCGGTGCGACTCGGCGTCGATCCGAGGCAGGCTGACCAGAATGTTCGCGGGACAGTCACGTTGCCTCACGGCATGGGAAGGGCGGTCCGGGTCCTGGCTTTCGCGAAGGGGGAAAAAGAAAAAGAGGCGCAAGAGGCGGGCGCGGATTTCGTCGGCAGCGATGAGCTAATAAAAAGAATAAGTGAAGGCTGGTTCGACTTCGACAAAACCGTCGCCACGCCGGACATGATGGCGACTGTCGGGCGGATCGGCAAGGTTTTGGGCCCCAGAGGGCTGATGCCTAATCCAAAAACCGGTACGGTGACGCCGGATATCGGCAAAGCAATCAAAGAAATCAAAGCGGGAAAATTGGAATTCCGGGTCGATAAAGCCGGTATCGTCCACGTGCCTGTCGGCAAGGCTTCCTTTGGTGCCGAACAGTTGATCGACAACGCCAAAGCGGTTTTGATGTCGATTCTCAGGGCCAAGCCGGCCTCGGCAAAAGGTAATTATGTTCGGGGCGTAACGATCTCTACGACTATGGGCCCAGGGATCAAAGTCGATCTGTCACAAGTTAGAACGATGGCTGCGTAGGTTTCTGCAAGAATTGTAGCGGTGCGGAGAGTAGTAGTCCGAACTGGGAGACGAGAATGGAGTTGGAAACTGCGCGTGCCAGTCACGCAGAAAAGGCCGAGACGGTCATGGCCGTGCATGAGAGGTTAAAGGCTGCGAAAATGGCGATCGTCACGGAATACCGAGGGCTCACGGTCGGTCAAATGACTCGTTTGCGGCGTGAGATCCGTCACGCCTCAGGTGAATATCAGGTCATCAAAAATACTTTGGTGCGCCGGGCGCTTAAAGGCACCGCATATGAGGACTTGGAGCGTCTGCTCGAAGGACCGAACGGTTGGGTGTTTGCGTATGATGATCCGGTCATGCTCGCAAAAATGCTCGTCAAGTTTGTCGAAGACAACAACGAAAAACTGACGATCAAAGGCGGGGTCTTTGAAGGGGAATTCATGGATCCGGCCAAAGTAAAGTTTTTGGCGCGAATGCCGAGCAAGCCGGAACTGCAAGCGAAATTGCTTGCGATGATCCAAGCCCCGGCGACCCAGTTGGTCCGGCTCATGCAGGAACCGGGCGCGCGAGTGGTCAGGCTGCTGGAAACATTACGCAAGGGTAAATCTGAGCAAGCTTAACATTTTGAGCAGAACATAGTTAGAGGGGGGACGTTATATGCCTGAGGTATCGAGAGAACAGGTCAAGGACTTCATTAAGAATATGACTCTGATGGATGCAGCGGCTCTAGTGAAGGAGCTCGAAGAAGAGTTGGGTGTGAGTGCGGCAGCTCCTGTGACGATGGCTGCGGCAGCGGCGGGACCTGCCGCGGCGGTAGAGGAGCAGACGGAGTTCAACGTCATTCTTGCGAGTGCTGGAGAAAAAAAGATCCAAGTCATCAAAGTCGTGCGCGAGCTTACCGGCCTGGGTTTAAAGGAGGCCAAGGATCTCGTCGATGGCGCGCCCAAAGCCGTGAAAGAGGGGGTTGCCAAGGCTGAAGCCGAGACGATCAAAAAGAAACTCGAGGAACAGGGTGCGAAAGTCGAGATCAAGTAGATCGCCGATAGCGGGTATCTGTTAGGTTTTTCAATGATGGAGCATTTACCGTTAGTTCGATAGAGGAGCAAGCATGGCATTTCAGGTCGCCAATAATTTAAGATTTCGTCGCAGTTTCGGGAGAATCAGAAAGATTATCGATCTTCCCTACTTGATTGAAATCCAGAAAAACTCCTACGATCTTTTCCTGCAAAGGGATATTCAACCAACGCAGCGCCAAAATCTCGGCCTCCAGGAGGTGTTCAAGTCGGTATTCCCCATCAAGGACTTCAACGAAACGGCCTCTCTGGAATTTGTGAGCTACGCCTTGGGCGAGCCGAAATACGACGTCGAGGAATGTCATCAGCGCGGGATGACTTACGCGGCGCCGTTAAAAGTAACGGTGCAACTGGTCTTGTGGGACGTGGACAATCAGACGGGCTCGCGCAGCATCAAAAACGTCAAGGAGCAGGAAGTTTACTTTGGCGAAATCCCGCTCATGACTACGAATGGGACGTTTATGGTTAACGGGACCGAACGTGTCATCGTCAGTCAGCTGCACCGTTCTCCGGGTGTTTTCTTCGAACATGACAAGGGAAAAACCCACGCGAGCGGAAAATTGCTCTATTCGGCGCGCGTGATTCCCTACCGCGGCTCATGGGTCGATCTGGAATTCGATCCCCGGGATATTCTCTACGTACGCATCGACCGGCGCCGGAAGTTCCACGCCACGGTGTTGCTAAGAGCATTGGGAATGACCACCGAGGACCTGCTCAATTACTACTACAAGAGCGACGCTGTCGTCTTCGACGGCCGCAAACCGGCTTTGGTATTCAACGCGAATCACCTCTTAGGCGGCAAAGTGAGCGCGGATGTGCGCGATCCTAAAAGTAACGAGCTCATCGTCAAAGAGGGTAAAAAATTCACTCGACCCGTGCTGCGCCAGATGGAGGCAGCGAGAGTTAAGCAGATTCCCATCGGCTGGGAAGATATTCTTGGGCGCATTGCATCTCACGATATCGTCGAGCCTCAGACCAAAGAAGTGCTCGTGGAATGCAACCATGAGATTACCCAGGAGAAGCTCGATCTGATTCGGGAAAAGGGAATTCCTCAAATCGACGTTCTCTTCATTGATGAGTCCAGCGTCGGTCCGTATCTGCGCAATACGTTACTGCAAGACCGGATTCGTTCTCCCCAGGATGCGGTCTTGGAAATCTACCGCCGCTTACGGCCTGGAGATCCGCCGACCGTGGAATCGGCCACGAACTTCTTTAACAACCTATTTTTCAATCCAGACCGCTACGATCTCTCGAAGGTCGGCCGGCTTAAATTAAACCACCGGCTCAAGCTCAACGTGCCTCTGGAGCAGGGCACGCTTAGAAAAGAGGATATCCTCGAAGTGGTTCGTTATCTCATGGAGCTCAAGAACGGCAACGGCTCCGTCGATGACATCGATCATCTCGGTAATCGCCGGGTGCGGGCGGTCGGCGAGCTCGTAGAGAACCATTTCCGCGTCGGCTTGGTGCGGATGGAGCGGGCCATCAAGGAGAAGATGAGCCTGCAGGATATCGAGACCTTGATGCCGCAAGAGCTGATCAACTACAAACCGGTTTCCGCCGCACTCAAGGAATTTTTCGGCTCCAGTCAGCTCTCTCAATTCATGGATCAAACCAACCCGCTTTCTGAAATCACGCATAAGCGGCGCCTTTCCGCCCTGGGGCCGGGAGGTTTGACGCGGGAAAGAGCGGGTTTCGAAGTTCGTGACGTGCACCCGACGCACTATGGCCGTGTCTGTCCGATTGAAACTCCCGAAGGTCCGAATATCGGCCTGATCGCGTCACTCACGACCTATGCGCGGGTCAATGAGTTCGGATTCATCGAGACGCCCTATCGTGAGGTCGAGAATGGCCGGGTGACCGATCGCATTCGTTATCTTTCCGCTCTCGAAGAGGAAGATCACGTGATCGCCCAGGCCAATGCGCCCATCGATGGTCGAGGAGTTTTCACTGCCGATCTCATTTCCGCCCGCAAAGGCGGCGAGTTCGTCATGGCTCGATCGGAAGAGGTCAACTTCATGGACGTGTCACCCAACCAGCTCGTGAGCGTAGCCGCATCGCTGATTCCTTTCTTGGAAAACGACGACGCTAACCGAGCGCTGATGGGCTCGAACATGCAGCGGCAAGCGGTGCCTCTGCTCCGCACCGAGGCTCCTTTCGTCGGAACCGGCATGGAAAAGACGGTGGCGCGGGACTCGGGCGTGACCGTTGTGGCGCGGCGGGACGGGATCGTGGAAAGCGTCGACTCCACCCGCATTGTCGTCAAGGCCGACAAGCCTTCGGGTGCGCGGGATACGGGCGTCGATATCTACAATCTCGTCAAGTATCAACGCTCTAATCAAAATACCTGCATTAACCAGAGGCCGATCATAGTCGTCGGCGACCAAGTCAAAGCCGGGGATGTTATCGCTGATGGCCCCTCCACGGAGATGGGAGAGCTTGCGCTCGGCCGCAATGTGCTCGTGGCGCTCATGCCTTGGGGCGGGTACAACTTCGAAGATTCGATTCTCATCAGTGAGCGCGTCGTGAAAGAGGATATTTATACTTCGATTCATATCGAAGAGTTCGAGTGTGTCTCTCGCGACACCAAACTGGGGCCGGAAGAGATCACCCGGGACATTCCCAATGTGGGTGACGAGGCCCTCATGGATCTCGATGAGAGCGGGATTATCCGCATCGGCGCCGAGGTCAAACCGGGTAACATTCTTGTCGGGAAGATTACCCCGAAGGGTGAAACCCAACTCTCGCCGGAAGAAAAGCTCTTGCGGGCCATTTTCGGCGAGAAGGCGGGTGAAGTGCGGGATACGTCGCTGCGGGTTCCGCCTGGCGTCGAGGGTACCGTGATCAACGTCCGGATCTTCTCGCGCAAGGGGTTGGGTAAAGATGAGCGCAGCAAGGCGATCGAGGATGAAGAGATCACCCGGCTGAAGAAAGACCAGCACGATGAGGTTCGCATCCTTCAAGAAGGAGCGCTTCGGCGGCTTAAGAAGTTGCTCGTTGGACGGCGCCTCGCCGCGCGCTTGAGCGACGATAGCCGCAAGGTGCTTCTCAACAAGGGCCAAGAGATAACCGAGGAAGATCTGGATCAGCTGCCGATGACTTATTGGGGTGAGATCCGGGTCGATAATGAGTCAGTCGAAGCGGAGCTGCACCGTATCGTCGAGAGTACCACCGGGCAGGTGAATCTGATTAAAGGCTCATTCGAAGACAGGATCGACAAGCTCAAGGGAGGAGATGAGCTTCCGCCGGGCGTCATCAAAATGGTGAAGGTCTTTGTCGCCATCAAGCGGAAACTCCAAGTGGGCGACAAAATGGCCGGACGGCATGGCAACAAGGGTGTTATTTCTCGCATCCTGCCGGAAGAGGATATGCCCTATCTCGAGGACGGCACACCGGTGGACGTTGTGTTGAATCCGTTGGGCGTGCCCTCGCGGATGAACGTGGGACAGATCCTTGAAGCTCACCTCGGCTGGGCCGCGCGGAGCTTGGGACAGCAGATCGACGAGCTCCTTCGGCTTCACCAGCAAGACGGGGATGGGCTGCGTCGCCGGCTGAAAGAATATTTGAACACAAAAGAGGCGAGCGAGTTGATCGACGGAGTTAAAGAGGCGGATGTATTGAAGATCGCGGAGAAGTATCGTGACGGCGTGCGCATCGCGTCGCCCGTGTTCGACGGAGCCGCTGAAGAGGAAATTTTCAATTTACTTAGAAAGGCCGGCCTACCGGCCACCGGGCAGGTCACGCTTTACGATGGTCAAACGGGTGAACCGTTCGACGGCAAAGTGACAGTAGGCGTTATGTACATCATGAAACTTCATCACCTTGTCGACGACAAAATTCACGCGCGTTCCACCGGACCTTACTCGCTGGTTACGCAGCAGCCACTCGGCGGAAAGGCGCAATTTGGCGGTCAACGCCTCGGCGAGATGGAAGTCTGGGCGCTGGAAGCGTATGGGGCGGCGTACACTCTGCAGGAGATGCTGACCGTTAAGTCCGACGATGTTGTCGGTAGAACCCGCATGTACGAGGCCATTGTAAAAGGCGACAATCTGCTCGAGCCTGGGCTGCCGGAATCCTTCAACGTTATGGTCAAGGAACTCCAGAGCCTGGGACTGGATGTCGATTTGGTTGAAGAAAAGAAGTAGGTGACCCCAGTGAGGCCGCATCGCTATAACCGGAGGTAATCCTTTTATGGAAGATCTTTTTAATTTATTTGAAAAACCCAAGAACCCGCTAAGCTTCAACGCTATCAAAGTTTCCGTTGCCTCTCCGGAAAAAATCCGCTCGTGGTCTCACGGCGAAGTCAAAAAGCCGGAGACGATCAACTACCGAACCTTTAAGCCGGAGCGTGACGGTTTATTCTGCGCCAAAATTTTCGGGCCGACCAAGGATTACGAGTGTAATTGCGGTAAGTACAAACGCATGCGTCATCGCGGCGTGGTCTGTGAGAAATGCGGCGTTGAAGTCATTCAGTCCAAGGTGCGCCGGGAACGAATGGGGCATATCGAGTTGGCGACGCCCGTCGTCCATATTTGGTTCCTCAAGAGCCTGCCAAGTCGCATTGGAGCACTACTCGACATGTCGCTCAAGGACATCGAGAAGGTGCTTTATTTCGAGTCCTACATCGTCGTCGATCCGGGTGAGACACCTCTTCAATACAAAGAACTCTTGACCGAAGCCCGCTACCGCAAGGCGGTGGAGGAACATGGTGCAAAATTTGTCGCGGAAATGGGCGCGGAAGCGATCCGCAAGCTGCTCAAGGCTGTCGATGTGGCCAGGCTTTCCGAGGATCTTCGGCAAGAGATGCGCGACGCCAACTCTGAAGTGCGCCGCAAGAAAATGGCCAAGCGGCTGAAGGTGATTAACGCCTTCAAAACCTCGGGTAACCGCCCGGAGTGGATGGTTTTGGAAGTCATTCCCGTCATCCCTCCGGATCTCCGTCCGCTGGTACCGCTGGACGGCGGTCGCTTCGCGACCTCGGATCTTAACGATCTTTACCGCCGCGTCATTAACCGGAACAATCGGCTCAAACGGTTGATGGAACTCAGCGCTCCGGACATGATCATCCGCAATGAGAAGCGGATGCTCCAAGAAGCCGTAGACGCGCTGTTCGACAACGGCCGGCGCGGCCGGGCGATCACGGGCCAAAATCGCCGACCGCTCAAATCGTTGAGCGATATGCTCAAGGGAAAAACCGGACGCTTCCGGCAGAATCTACTCGGAAAGAGAGTCGATTACTCTGGCCGCTCGGTCATCGTCGTGGGTCCGGAACTTCGTCTGCATCAATGTGGCTTGCCAAAAAAGATGGCGCTCGAGCTTTTTAAGCCGTTTATCTATAACAAGCTCGAAGAGCGCGGCCACGTCACAACGATCAAAAGCGCAAAAAAGATGGTCGAAAAGGAGCTGCCCGAGGTTTGGGATATCCTCGACGAAGTGATCCGTGAACATCCGATCTTGCTCAACCGCGCGCCCACGTTGCACCGGCTTGGCATCCAGGCCTTCGAGCCTATTCTGATCGAGGGCAAAGCGATTCAGCTTCATCCATTAGTCTGCGCCGCCTATAACGCCGACTTCGACGGCGACCAGATGGCAGTTCACGTGCCGCTCTCAGTGGAAGCGCAAGTTGAAGCACGGGCACTGATGATGTCCACCAACAACATCTTGTCGCCTGCCAACGGCAAACCGATCATTGTGCCGACGCAAGACATAGTTTTGGGCCTCTATTACATGACCCGGGATCGCCCGCACGCCAAAGGCAGCGGTCGTCTCTTTAGCAGCCCCGCCGAGGTGAGAGTGGCCTACGATCAGGGTGAAGTGGACCTGCAGGCGCCCATCACCGTTAGAATCGACGCCGAGCGCGTCGAGACGACGGTCGGGCGCGTGCTTCTCTACGAAATTGTTCCTTCTATGATTCCGTTCAAAGAGATCAACCGGGTAATGAAGAAAAAAGAACTCGCCAACCTGATTGATATTAGCTTTCGGCTCGCCGGCAACAAGGATACCGTTATTCTCGCAGATCGCCTAAAAGATATGGGCTTTCGGCATGCCACTAAGGCGGGAATTTCCATTTCCATCAAAGATATGGTGATTCCGCCGAGCAAGGAGCAACTGCTCAAGCAAGCCCATGATGACGTTCGCGAGATTGAGGAGCAATACAAGAATGGCCTGATCACCGACGGGGAACGTTACAACAAAGTGGTCGACATCTGGGCTGAGGTGACGGATCGCATCGCCGATGAGATGCTGCGCGACCTGGGTTCGGAAAAAGTGACCGATGATTCGGGTCGGGAGATCTCGGTGCCGAGCTTCAATCCGATTTTCATGATGGCGGATTCCGGCGCCCGCGGTAGCGCGCAACAGATTCGTCAGCTTGCGGGCATGCGCGGATTGATGGCGAAACCGTCCGGCGAAATCATTGAGACGCCGATCACTGCCAATTTCCGGGAAGGCCTCACCGTTTTGCAGTACTTCATCTCGACGCACGGAGCGCGTAAGGGTCTCGCCGACACGGCGCTCAAGACGGCGAACTCCGGTTACCTGACTCGTAGGCTCGTAGATGTGGCGCAAGACTCCGTCATTTCCGAAGACGATTGCGGTACCATGGATGGAATCGAAATGACTCCGCTCATGGAAGGCGGCGAGATCATTGAGCCGTTGGGAGATCGCGTTCTCGGCCGCGCGGCCCTGGATGACGTCAAAGATCCTTTTACGGGCCAAGTGATCATCAAGGCCAATGAGGAAATCGACGAGGAATTGGTTCAGCGCATCGAAGACGCGGGCCTGGAGCGCATCAAGATCCGCTCGGTGTTGACCTGTGCATCGAGGCGGGGCGTTTGCGTCATGTGCTATGGTCGCGATCTTGGGCGAGGGCATATGGTCAATCTCGGCGAAGCCGTTGGCGTCATCGCTGCACAGTCGATCGGCGAACCTGGAACGCAGCTGACGATGCGGACCTTCCATATCGGTGGTACCGCCAGTCGACGGGCCGAGCAGACGACTTTAGAGTCCCGCAACGACGGCTTTATAAAATTTATCAACGTGAGCACGGTCGCCAATAAGGAAGGCGACTTGGTGGTGATGAATCGAAACGGTGAAATCGCCATTGTCGATTATCCTGAGGGTGAGAAGGGCAGAGAGAGAGAAAGGGAGCGCTACCCGGTCGTGTATGGCGCGAAGTTCAAAAAGAAAGACGGAACAAAAATCAAAGCAGGTGAGCTTCTGGCTGAATGGGACCCCTACACGATTCCGATTCTCACGGAAGTGGGGGGTGAGATCAAGTTCGGCGACGTCACTGAAGCCGTAACGATGGAAGAAAAGGTCGATGAGCGAACGGGTCTGTCCACGAAAGTCATCATCGACTCCAAAGACCTCGAAAAGCGACCGCGTATCTCGATCAAAGATGTCGGGGGACAAACCGCGCGTCTTTCCGCAATGTCAGAAGCTCGTTATCTCTTGCCGGTGGGGGCTCATATCAACGTGCAAGACGGGCAAACGGTTTACGCGGGCGACGTATTGGCCAAGATCCCCCGAGAGACGACCAAGACCAAAGACATTACGGGAGGACTTCCGCGGGTTGCAGAGCTCTTCGAAGCACGCAAGCCCAAGGAGTTCGCCGTCATCAGCGAAATCGATGGCATTGTTTCTTTCGGCAAGGATACTAAGGGCAAACGCAAGGTCATCGTAACTCCTGAAGTGGGAGAGCCGCGAGAGTATCTCATCCCCAAGGGCAAACACATCAGCGTCCATGAGGGCGACCGCATTCGAGCCGGCGAAGCATTGATGGATGGCTCGTCAAATCCGCATGATATTTTAAATATCTTGGGTGAGAAGGCGCTTGCCAAATATCTGGTCGACGAAGTGCAAGAAATCTACCGCCTGCAGGGCGTGCGCATTAACGATAAGCATATTGAAGTTATCGTGCGACAAATGCTGCGCCGGGTGAGGATCAAAGAGGTCGGCGATACCGATTTCTTGGTCGGAGATCAGGTTGAGAAATGGCGTTTTGACGAAGAGAATCAGCGAGCGATTGGAGAGAGTGGCAAGCCCGCAATTGCAGAACCTATGCTCCTGGGGATCACGAAGGCGTCGCTTTCGACGGAGAGCTTCATTTCCGCCGCTTCCTTCCAGGAAACCACCAAAGTTCTCACTGAAGCGGCGATCCAAGGGAAAGTCGATCTGCTCCGCGGTCTCAAAGAGAATGTGATCATGGGGCGATTGATTCCTGCGGGAACCGGATTGGCCAAATACGCCAAGCCCGAGATTGAAATTGAAGAACCTGAAGGAGGCGACGGAGAATTTTCTGAAGCGGTAGAAGCATAGTTTTTGACAAGGGTTGGTTTATTTGTCATTATTAACATTTTTGCCCAGGTGATAAACTTTTTGCTATGCCAACGATTACTCAGCTCATTCGGGAAAGCAGGGAACAACAGCGACCCAAGAATACGGCGCCGGCGCTGCAGGGTTGCCCGCAGAAACGGGGTGTTTGCACGCGCGTCTATACGTCCACGCCGAAAAAACCAAACTCCGCGCTGCGTAAGGTTGCCCGCGTGCGACTGACGAACGGGATTGAGGTGACTTCTTATATTCCGGGTGTCGGCCACAACTTACAGGAGCATTCGGTGGTCCTGATTCGCGGGGGCCGCGTCAAGGATCTTCCTGGCGTCCGCTATCACATCATTCGCGGGACCCTGGATTCCATTGGAGTTCAGGAAAGGCGACAGGGTCGTTCCAAATATGGCGCGAAAAAACCTAAGTAGATTCCGATGCCACGCAAAGGTGAAGTAAGAAAAAGAGAAGTTTTACCGGACCCAAAATATGGGGACAAGCTGGTCGCCAAGTTCGTTAACACGATTATGAGCCGAGGTAAAAAGAGTGTGGCGGAAAGTATTTTTTATCGCTCTTTGAACATCGTGGAGGCAAGAACCAAGGAAGACTCTTTAGGAGTATTTAAAAGAGCGATCGAAAATACCCGCCCCGCTGTCGAAGTTCGCTCCCGCCGGGTCGGTGGCGCGACCTATCAAGTGCCGATCGAAGTGAGGCCGCAAAGACGTCTTTCGCTCAGCATGCGCTGGCTGATTCAAGCATCTCGGGAGCGCGGCGAAAAATCCATGGAAGAGAAGCTGGCGGCTGAATTTATCGACGCGGCGAATAATCGAGGCACGGCGATAAAGAAAAAGGAAGATACCCATCGAATGGCCGAGGCCAATCGCGCCTTCGCTCATTATCGGTGGTAAGTTAGGATGATAAGTTTGGCTGAAAAGGAGGCGGTGTGACCGCCTCCTTTTTTTCCAGCGAAAAAGAGCGAGATGGCTAGAACCGTTTCACTAGAAAGAACTCGTAATATCGGCATCATGGCTCATATTGATGCCGGTAAAACCACCACCACCGAGCGGATCCTGTACTACACTGGGATCAACTATAAAATTGGCGAGGTGCACGAGGGGACGGCGACCATGGACTGGATGGTCCAGGAGCAGGAACGAGGCATTACGATTACTTCGGCCGCCACCACCTGTTTGTGGCGAGACCACCGGGTCAATATCATTGATACCCCGGGCCACGTCGACTTTACCATCGAGGTCGAACGTTCCTTGAGAGTGCTCGATGGCGCCGTCGCGGTCTTTTGTTCAGTGGGTGGTGTGGAGCCCCAAACGGAGACGGTTTGGCGTCAGGCGGACAAGTACGGCGTTCCGCGCCTGGCCTTCGTCAATAAGATGGACCGGCTGGGGGCCGATTTCTTCCGTGTGGTTAGGATGATTCAGGAACGTTTGGGCGCCCGTCCCGCGGTTGTCCAACTTCCCATCGGCGCCGAGGAGAAGTTTGTTGGAATCGTCGATTTGATTTCCATGAAAGCTGTGGTTTGGGAAGAGGAAAGCCTCGGGGCCAAGTTCCACGAGGAGCCTATTCCGGCTGATATGAAAACCCAGGCGGAAGAATATCGCGAAAAGCTCCTGGAAACGTTGGCTGACTGTGATGAAGCGATCATGGAGAAGTATCTTGAGGGAAAAGAGATCGGCGAGGCGGAGCTTCGTAAGGCGATTCGCCATGGCACGCTTGTGTTAAAGATTGTTCCAACGTTGTGCGGCTCGGCATTCCGTAATAAGGGCGTGCAGCCGATGCTGGATGGCGTCGTTGACTATCTACCCTCGCCTCTGGATATTCCACCCGTCAAGGGGCTCGAGCCCAATTCGGACACCGTGAGCGAACGGCCGGCGAAGGATGAGGCGCCATTTTCGGCTCTTGCTTTTAAGATTATGACCGATCCTTTTGTCGGAACGTTGAGCTTCTTCAGAGTCTATTCCGGGTCGCTGACCTCCGGGGCGAGCGTTTACAATTCGACCAAGGGGAAAAGAGAGCGAATCGGCCGCCTTCTCAAGATGCACGCCAACAAGCGAGAGGAGATCAAAGAAGTTTACGCGGGTGATATCGCCGCCGCGGTGGGACTCAAGACCGCCACGACCGGAGACACATTGTGCGACGAAAACCATCCGATTGTGTTGGAGTCGATCGATTTTCCGGATCCCGTGATCTCGATTGCCATCGAGCCCAAAAGCAAGGCGGATCAGGAGAAGCTGGGGCTATCTTTGCAGAAGTTGGCCGCAGAAGATCCCTCGTTTAAGGTTCGCACCGACGAAGAAACCGGGCAAACCATTATTTCCGGCATGGGCGAGCTTCACTTGGAAATCATCGTCGATCGACTGCTCCGCGAATTCAATGTTGGCGCGAACGTCGGTAAGCCTCAGGTGGCTTACAAAGAAACCGTTCGCAAGGCGGTCGAGCAACAGGGAAGATTTATTCGTCAGACCGGCGGTCGCGGGCAGTATGGCGATGTCTGGATCAAGCTCGAACCGCAGGTGCCCGGCACTGGATTCGAGTTTGTCGATGCTGTCAAAGGCGGCTCGATTCCGCGCGAATACATACCGGCCGTGGAAAAAGGTGTACGGGAGGCGACCGAAAACGGCGTCTTAGCGGGATATCCCATGGTGGATGTCAAGGTGACGCTGTTCGACGGCAGTTATCACGACGTTGACTCCTCCGAGATCGCTTTTAAAATCGCCGGCTCGATGGCGTTCAAAGAAGCAGCCCGCAAGGCTCATCCGGTTCTGCTCGAGCCGATTATGTCGGTGGAGGTTGTGGTGCCGGAGGAGTTTATGGGCGACGTCATCGGCGACATCAGGTCGCGGCGCGGCAAAGTATTGGGGATGGACACGCGACCCGCAGCGCAAGCGATTGATGCGCGGGTGCCTTTGGCGGAGATGTTCGGTTATGCAACGGACGTTCGCTCGATGACTCAGGGAAGGGCCACGTATACGATGCAGTTTTCACACTACGAACCCGTACCGGCGGCGGTTGCGGAGGGAATTATCGCCAAATTGGATGGCAAATCGGATAGTGCGGTATGAACGAGAAGATTAGGATCAGACTGAAGGCCTATGACCACCGCGTCCTGGATCAGTCGGTGGGGGAAATCGTCGAAACCGTGAGACGCACCGGCGGAAGAGTTGCGGGACCCATTCCTCTTCCGACTCGTATCGAGCGTTTCACCGTGAATCGCTCGCCACATGTGGATAAGAAATCCCGGGATCAGTTCGAGATTCGCACCCACAAGCGGCTTCTCGATATCTTGGAGCCGACGCAACAGACAATCGATGCGTTGGGAAAGCTCGACATTGCCGCCGGAGTGGATGTTGAGATCAAGCTCCAATAACTGAGAGGGTAGAGGCGTTAAGATTTTGCGGCTTGGAATGCTTTTATGACGGGCCTTATTGGAAAAAAGGTTGGCATGACCCAGTTCTACAATGCCGAAGGGAATGTCATTCCGGTGACCGTGGTGCGGACGGGTCCGTGTGTGGTCGTCCAAAAGAAAGAGACAGATAAAGACGGCTACCGCGCGCTCCAGGTTGGCTTTGGTAGCAGAAAAAACCAGCGGGTCAATAAGCCGATGCAGGGCCACATGGCGAAAGCCGGCAAAGGGGCTTTCGAAGTGCTAAAAGAGTTCCGTCTCGATGACGTCTCGCAATACGAAGTTGGACAGGAGATCAAAGCTGCCGATCTGTTTAAGGTCGGCGACAGAATTGATGTCTCCGGAATTTCCAAAGGCCATGGCTTCACGGGCGTCATCAAGCGTTGGTCCTTCGGCGGATTTCCCGGATCGCACGGCACCCATGAATACTTCCGACACGGCGGTTCCATCGGCAATCGTTCGTTTCCAGGGCGAGTTCGCAAAGGAAAAAAAATGGCGGGCCAGTGGGGTCATGAGCGTGTTTCGATTCAAAATCTTGAGGTCGTGGAGATCAGACCCGACGAGAACCTGATGCTGGTCAAGGGCGCGGTTCCCGGCGCGAAGCACGGAGTGATTATTGTGCGCCGTGCGGTGAAGGGGTAGCCAATTATGGAAGTCCACGTTATTCAACCCATTCTCAAAGAAGCAATATTCGGTGTAAGAACTCGTTCTCATCTGTTGCATCAAGCCGTCGTCATGCAGCTCGCCAATCGTCGAGCCGGTACCGCGGCAACCAAATCCAAAGGGTTCGTCAGGGGCGGTGGAAAAAAACCGTGGCGCCAGAAGGGCACCGGTCGAGCCCGTGCGGGAAGTATTCGGTCCCCGATCTGGGTCGGAGGAGGCACCACTTTCGGACCTCAACCGCGCGATTACTCCTACCGCATGCCTCGGAAAGCGCGCCGAGAGGCGCTTCTGTCGGCTCTGAGTCTCAAAAACCGCGACGGCAAATTAATTATCGTGGACAAGTTCGAGCTTGAGGAAGCGAAGACTAAAATCATGTGTAAGGCCTTGGCCGAACTCAATGTGAGCAGCGCGCTCATTGCCATTGCGCAGGCGGACGAGAAGATCGAGCGCTCGGCGCGGAATCTGCCGAAGGTCAAAGTGCTGCGCGTGGAAGGGTTGAACGTTTATGATTTGATGCGTCATGAGCATCTGATTCTAACGGAAGGCGCGCTCAAGCTCCTCGAAGAGAGGTTGGCTGCATGAGAGGGCCGCACGATATCATCCAAGCACCTTTGATTTCGGAAAAGGGTTCGCTCTTGGCCGAGAGTACCCAACAGGTATTGTTCAAAGTTCGGCCCGACGCCAACAAGATAGAGGTGAAGAAAGCGATTGAAGTGCTCTTTAAAGTTAAGGTCGTGAAAGTCCGGATGGCTCGCTATCTAGGCAAGATCCGGCGCATCGGCAGAAGTATGGGTCGCCGGCCCCAGTGGAAGAAGGCGTACGTAACGCTCAGAGAAGGTGACAAGATCGATTTTTTTGGCGGAGCATAGAGAGAAACAATGGCGATCAAAACATATCGGCCCACCTCGGCGGGCATGCGCTTTCGTACGGGTCTCATGTTTGACGAGATCGTGAAGAAAAGGCCCGAGAAAGACTTACGCGAGTCGCTCAAACACAGTGGTGGACGTAACAACATGGGTCGGGTTACGGCCGATCATCGAGGCGGGGGGCATAAGCGCCTTTATCGTCTGATTGATTTCAAGCGCGACAAGAAGAACGTGCCAGGCAAAGTTGAAGCGCTCGAATATGATCCTAATCGCTCTGCTCGTATCGCACTGCTCTGCTATGCAGACGGTGAGCGGCGCTATATTCTCGCGCCCGATCGGTTACAAGTGGGGCACTCGGTGATTGCGGGGGATGAGAATATCGATATTCAACCCGGTAATTCATTGCCGTTAAAATTCATTCCCGTGGGCACGGTGGTTCATAACGTCGAGCTAAAAATCGGCAAGGGCGGACAGCTGGTACGGAGTGCCGGCGCCGGGGCGCAGCTCATGGCTAAAGAAGGAACTTATGCGCTTTTGAAGCTTCCCTCGGGTGAGCTAAGAAATGTGTTGGCGGATTGCCGCGCAACTGTCGGCCAGATAGGAAATTTGGATCAGGAAAATATTTCATGGGGGAAGGCTGGCCGAATGCGCTGGTTGGGTAGGCGCTCGACAACGCGAGGTATCGCAAAAAATCCAGTGGACCACCCGCATGGTGGCGGTGAAGGGCGCTCCAAGGGCAATCACCCGATGACGCCTTGGGGCAAACCGACCAAGGGCTACAAGACTAGAAAGAACCATGCCTCCGACAAATATATCGTACAAGGCAGAAAGGCTAAGTAACGATGGCGCGTTCGGTCAAAAAAGGGCCCTTTATCGATGAGCATTTGGCGAAAAAAATCGCGGCCATGAATGAGTCACGTCAGAAACAAGTGATTCGTACCTGGTCCCGGCGCTCAACCATTACGCCCGAGATGGTGGGTTATACCATTGGCGTGCACAACGGGCGAAAATTCATTCCCGTTTTTGTTAGCGAAAACATGGTCGGTCATAAACTCGGTGAGTTTGCTCCGACCAGAACTTTCTTTGCCCATTCGGGAGACCGTAAAGCGGAGGCCAAGGAAACTGTCGGAGCACCCGCACCAGCGGGCGCTTCCGCACCCGGAGCCCCACGACCAGCGGCCCCGGCAGCGCCAGCAGCGCCGGCAGCGAAAGGGTAGCGATTCCGGTGACGCGAAATGGTTTAAGGAAATCTCGGGAAAAGAGAACGTAAAGAGCAAAACGTCAAAATTATGGAAGCATACGCGATCACAAAATTTGTCCGCGTCTCGCCGCGGAAGGTGCGGTTGGTGGTCGATCAAATTCGTGGCAAGGGAGTTGAGGAAGCCCTCAATATCCTCAAATTCGTTCCCAAGCGATCGGCCGGGATCGTGGCTAAGACTTTACGCGCAGCGCTGGCCAATGCGGAAAACACTCAAAGCGTCGATGTCGATCGTCTCTTCGTCAAAAAAGTAAAGGTGGATGAAGGAGGTATGTGGAAACGCTTTATGCCTCGAGCGCAGGGCCGAGCGACTCGGGTCCGCAAGCGACTCAGTCACATTACCGTCATCCTGGACGAAGCCGATGAGAGGAGCTAAGGCCTGATGGGTCAGAAAACGCATCCCAAAATTTTTCGTCTCGGGGTGATCGAGTCTTGGGATTCAAAATGGTTCGCGCGCCACGATTACCCGAAGTTACTTCATGAGGACTTCCGGGTTAAAAAATTTTTGAAGAGTCGTCTGTACCATGCTGGTATTTCGAAGATTGAAATCGAAAGAGCGGCCAACAAGGCCAAGATCAACATTTACACCGCCCGTCCCGGAATTGTCATCGGGAAAAAGGGCGCTGAGATTGAAAAGCTCAAGGAAGAGATTACGAAGTTGACCCATCGGGAGACCTACATCAACATTCATGAAGTGCGCCGGCCGGATCTTGATGCTCAGTTGGTCTCGGAGAATGTCGCGCTTCAATTGGAGCGGCGTGTGGCTTTTCGACGGGCGATGAAGGAAAGCGTTTCACGGGCGATGCGCATGGGCGCTCAGGGGGTGAGAATCCAGTGTGCCGGCCGATTAGGCGGTTCCGAAATCGCTCGAACCGAGTGGTATCGTGAAGGGCGTGTGCCGCTTCACACTCTACGGGCCGATATCAACTATGGATTCGCCGAAGCGCGCACGACCTACGGCATGATCGGCGTTAAAGTATGGATCTTCAGGGGCGAGGTCCTAACCGAAGAGGAGGAGCAGCAAAAGGCAATGTTGGGTGGCTGAGAATGGCGAAAAGCTCCTCTCAGCAGAGTCATCGAATTAAGCACTAAAAATGCTTGAACCAAAAAAAGTAAAATACCGCAAACTACAAAAGGGGCGTCGTCGCGGAACGGCGCACCGGGGATCTTCGCTGGCTTTTGGCGAATATGGCCTCAAAGCTCTGGACCGGGGTTGGATGAGCGCGCGTGAAATCGAAGCAGCTCGTGTCGCGTTGACTCGCTATCTCAAGCGAGGCGGCAAGGTCTGGATTCGCATCTTCCCGGATAAGCCCTTAACCAAGAAACCAGCAGAGACGCGAATGGGAAAAGGTAAAGGATCCCCTGAAATGTGGGTTGCGGTGATTCAGCCGGGGCGAATTCTCTTCGAAATGGAGGGGGTTGAGGGACCGCTGGCGCGAGAAGCATTTCGGTTAGCGGGGCACAAACTATCCATCCCGACGATGTTTGTCGAGCGGCGAGGACTCGCCCATGGAAGCTAAAGAGCTGCGCGATATGAGCATCGGCGATCTCACCCAGAAGCGCTCGGAGCTTCGTGAGGAGATCGGTCACTTGAAGCTGAAGCGAGCCACGAGCCGTTTGGAAAACCCCATGAAGTTGCGTCAGACGAAGCGGGACTTGGCGCGGGTGGAAACGATACTCAGAGAAAAAGCGCTCCAAGGTCAGGAAGGGGCGGCATGAACACGAGAGGTTTGAGAAAAGAGCGCAGCGGAGTGGTCGTGAATGACCGCATGCAAAAGACGGTCGTGGTCTCCGTGGAGCGAACCGTGATGCATCCCAGGTATAAAAAATACTTGCGGCGCCGAACGAAAGTGAAGGCTCACGATGAAAGCGGCCAGTGCCATGTGGGGGATCGCGTGATAATCGTCGAGTGCCGTCCGCTCAGTCGAGACAAGCGTTGGCGCGTGAGCAAAATCTTGGAGCGTGCCAAAGCGACGGAAGCAGAGGGATTCGAGGCGGCCAGCGCGTAGCAGGCGGTGACGAGAAGAGCTGGGTTAAGGTTGATTCATGATCCAGATGAGAACCGTGTTGGACGTGGCGGATAATTCGGGAGCCCGCAAGGTCCAATGTATCAAGGTCCTCGGGGGCAGCAAACGGAAGTACGCCTCCATCGGCGACATCATCGTCGTTTCCGTTAAGGAGGCGATCCCAAACGCCAAGGTCAAAAAGGGTGAAGTGATGAAGGCCGTCGTGGTTCGAACGGCAAAGGAGATCGGACGTTCGGATGGAACCTATATCCGCTTTGACAACAACTCTGCTGTTTTGATCGACAATCAAAAAGAACCCATCGGCACCCGAATCTTCGGTCCGGTAGCGCGCGAACTACGGGCGAAGAAGTTTATGAAAATTATTTCTCTCGCGCCTGAAGTACTCTAGTCGACGGTCGAGGAGAAGACCCGGTGCAGATTCGAAGAAACGACAGCGTCATGGTGATCGCAGGTAAGGAGCGGGGCAAGACGGGGAAGGTTCTGCGCGTCGTTCCTGATAAAGAGGCTGTCATTATCGAAAGGGTCAATTTAGTTAAGCGACATACGCGCCCGAAAGGGCCGCAGCAACCCGGCGGCATCTTGGAAAAAGAAGCGTCGATTCATCTTTCTAATGTCATGATCATGTGTGACAAGTGCAACGCCCCCGTGCGGATCGGACGAAAGATTCTCGGTGGAAAGAAAATTAGGATCTGCCGACGCTGCGGCGAGGCGTTGGAGTAGTGGAACCAGCATGGCACGACTGAAAAGCAAATATCAGGATGAGGTAGTCCCGGCTATGATGAAGGAGTTCGACTACAAGAACTCCATGCAGGTACCGCGGTTGGAGAAGATCACGATAAACGTTGGCGTAGGCGAAGCGACGCAAAATATCAAGGCTATCGACACGACGGTTGCCGAAATCACCGCCGTCGCGGGGCAAAAACCGGTGGTGACGCGCGCCAAAAGAGCCATCGCAAACTTCAAATTGCGCGAAGGCATTCCCATCGGGTGCATGGTAACTCTGCGACGGGATCGGATGTACGAATTTCTCGATCGGCTGATCCATGTGGCGCTTCCCAGGGTGCGCGATTTCAAGGGGATTTCGGATCGTTCCTTCGACGGGCGGGGCAATTATTCTTTGGGCCTGCGGGAGCAAATCATTTTTCCCGAGATTCACGCCGATAAGGTAGAAAAGACCAGGGGCATGACCGTGTCGTTTATTACCACCGCCAAGACGGATCAGGAGGGCAGAGTCTTGCTTAAACTGTTAGGGATGCCGTTTGTCGGTTAATCAACGAGGGGGAGTTCCATTGGCCAAAAAATGTCTCCGGATAAAGGCTGAAAGGCCCAACAAATTCAAAGTGCGAGAATACAATCGCTGTCCTCTATGCGGGCGCTCGCGGGCATTTTACCGGCGCTTTCGCATGTGCCGGCTCTGTTTGCGGGATCATGCGCGCAAGGGACATATTCCGGGGCTGATCAAGGCCAGTTGGTAAGCTGTGGAGAGAGTACAATGGGAATGACGGATCCAATCGCGGACATGCTGACTCGAATTCGGAACGCGTCGCGGGCGCGGCATCAAAAAGTCACAGTCCCTTGGTCGCGGGTAAAAGAAAATATTGTAAAGATTCTAATTGATGAAGGTTACGTGAAGGAAGCAAGAAAGGTCAAAGCGGCCCAAGGGGGGGGCAACGATCTGCTGATCCAACTACGGTTCGACCGGGAGAATCGGCCTATTATTTCTGGTATGACGCGCGTCAGTAGCCCGGGCCGAAGAGTTTACGTCGGCGCCAATGAAGTGCCGCCGATCCGCAAGGGATTGGGGATCCACATTCTGTCCACTCCGAAGGGGTTTCTAGTGGATCGAGAGGCGCATAGGGCGAAGGTCGGAGGCGAGCTGATCTGCTCGGTCTGGTAGCTCATTCGAGGTGTAAAGTGTCGCGTATCGGAAAGTTGCCCATCACGATCCCCGCGGGTGTCAAAGTGGCTGTCGATGGCGCCGCCGTTCGTCTTGAGGGGCCAAAGGGAAAACTGCAAACTTCGGTTCCCGCGGGAATCAAGGTTCAAGTGGACGGAAACGCGGTGCGGGTCGAACGCGAAACCGATGAGCGTAAGATGCGGGCGCTGCATGGATTGACGCGGAAGCTCATTGCCAATATGGCCCAGGGAGTGAGCCAAGGCTTTAGCCGGGTGTTGGAAATCAACGGTGTAGGTTATCGCGCCGAGGTCAAAGGCCAAGAGATCCATATGACGTTGGGGTACTCCCATCCGGTGGTCTTCCTCTTGCCGCAGGGAGTAACGGCCTCGGTGGAAAGGCAGGTCGTTATTACTCTTACCAGCGCCGATCGGCAGTTGCTGGGTGAGATGGCGGCCAAACTTCGGAGTCTCAGATCGCCTGAACCTTACAAAGGCAAAGGGATCAAGTATCGTGAAGAGGTCATTCGGCGCAAAGCCGGAAAAGCCGTTGGCTCTGCGGCAGGCGCTTAGGCGGTCGGGGATAGAAAATGGCGCGGAATCAGAAAAGTATCGCACGGGCACGACGCCAGGAGCGAGTTCGCAAGAAGGTGCTGGGGACGGACGCACGTCCGAGGATCTGCGTATATCGGAGCAACAAGCATATTTATGCTCAGGTGATTTCCGACGATCGAGGAATGACTCTGGCCTCGGTATCGACCCTCGGTGGGGATCTTGCCGAGGCGGTGAAAAAAAGCAAAGGCGTTGAGACGGCCAAGCAGGTCGGCTTAGCATTGGCCAAAATTTGCAAAGAAAAGAATATTACTCGGGTGATTTTTGATCGAAACGGATTTTTGTTCCACGGGCAAGTGAAGGCCGTGGCAGATGGGGTCCGTGAAGGCGGATTAGAATTTTAATAGGATAAGAACATGAGGTCGCTTTGGAACGCATTGATCCGCAGGGTTTAGAACTGAAAGAGAAGGTGGTTCACATCAGCCGTGTGGCCAAAGTTGTCAAGGGCGGCCGCCGTTTTAGCTTTAGCGCACTGGTGGTTGTTGGGGACAATCGTTCAGTCGTCGGCTATGGAATGGGAAAGGCCAATGAAGTGCCGGAAGCGATCCGCAAAGGTCTGGAGCAGGCGAAGAAGAGTTTGATTCGGGTTCCCGTCATAGCCGGAACGATTCCCTTCGAAGTAAGCGGACGATTCGGAGCGGGTTATGTGATTCTCAAACCCGCCTCCGATGGAACTGGAGTTATCGCGGGCGGCGGCGTCCGCGCGGTGGTGGAGGCCTCCGGGATTCAAAACGTTTTGACCAAGTGTATCGGCTCCAACAATCCGCACAACATGGTCAAGGCAACGTTTGAGGCGCTGCGGGAGCTTCGCGCTCCGGAGGAAATTGCCGACCGGCGAGGAAAGACGTTGGCGGAGATTCGCTGATTATGAAACTGGATGATCTAAAACCGGCCGCCGGTTCGAATAAAAATCGCAAACGCGTCGGTCGCGGCGATGGTTCAGGTCACGGTAAAACTTCTTGTCGAGGCCACAAGGGGCAAGGGGCCCGGTCCGGGGGGGGCACCAAACCCGGATTCGAGGGTGGTCAGATGCCGCTCCAACGACGCCTGCCAAAGCGCGGCTTCCATAATCCATCACGAATTGAGATGTCAGTGGTCAATCTGGAGCGGCTGGAAGTTTTTCCTTCGGGCAGTGAAGTGACCCCTGAGCGACTAGTTCAGCAGGGTCTGGTTCGGGGGAAGGACAAGCGGATCAAGATTTTGGGGGATGGTTCGTTATCCAAATCCTTGATTGTCAAAGCACACGGCTTTTCCGCCAAAGCGAAAGAGAAGATCGAAGCCCTGGGGGGAAAGGCGGAATTGATAGGGGTCCATGCTTAGCGGTTTTCAGAACGCATCAAGAATTCCCGAGCTTAGGCGCCGTGTGCTTTTCACGCTGGCGATGCTAGCCGTCTATCGTCTCGGTGTCCACGTTCCCACACCGGGTATCGACCGCCACGCCATGGCAGCCTTTTTTGAGCAACAGAAAGGAACTCTTTTCGGGTTTCTTAACCTTTTTTCCGGTGGCGCCCTGGAGCAGTTCTCGGTTTTTTCGCTGGGCATCATGCCCTATATCAGCGCTTCCATTATTTTGCAGCTTCTTACGGTCGTCTTTCCTTATTTGGAACGGCTTTCAAAAGAGGGCGAGGTGGGCCGACGCAAAATCACCCAGTACACCCGTTATGGAACCGTCGTGCTGTCCATTGTTCAAGGGATGATGATCAGCATGGGCTTGGAAGGGACGCACGGGCCGGGCGGCTATAGCCTGGTGTTGAATCCGGGGTGGAGCTTTCGCTTGATGACCGTTATCACATTGACCTCCGGTACGGCGTTTATTATGTGGCTGGGCGAACAAATTACCGAGCGCGGCATTGGCAATGGTATTTCTCTAATTATCTTTGCGGGCATCGTTGCGCGACTACCCTCGGCCGTATCCACGACCATGCAATTCATTCGGGAAGGAGAACTGGGGCCATTGGTCGCCTTGGTCATTCTCGCCCTGAGCGTGGTCGTTGTGGGAGCGATCATTTTTGTTGAACAAGGTCAGCGCCGGATACCGGTACAGTACGCCAAGCGGGTCGTCGGACGAAAGATGTACGGCGGGCAAAGCTCGCACCTGCCGCTCAAGCTCAACACGGCCAATGTCATACCGCCAATTTTTGCTTCTTCCATTCTTATTTTCCCTGCGACCTTGGCACAATTCGCGAATCATCCTTGGTTACAGACCGCGGCGAGTATGCTCACTCCGGGCCAGTGGCTGCATGATGTCGTGTATGTAGCGTTGATCATCTTTTTCGCGTTCTTCTACACCGCGGTGGTGTTTAACCCAGTGGATGTGGCTGAAAATATGAAAAAATTCGGCGGTTACATTCCCGGCATTCGACCCGGACAGAAAACCGCTGAGTTTATTGAGCGAGTGCTTTCGCGCGTCACTTTGAGTGGGGCTATTTACCTGTCGATCGTCTGCCTCTTGCCCACGATTCTCGTTAGGCAGCTGAATGTGCCCTTTTATTTCGGTGGAACCGCGCTTTTGATCGTGGTGGGAGTCGCTTTGGATACCGTAGCACAGATGGAGACTCATTTGATTACCCGCAACTATGAGGGATTCATGAAGCGGGGCCGGTTGCGGGGAAGAAGGGGCTGACGATTGGCGGGCAGCGTACGCGTTGTTTTACTGGGCCCTCCCGGTGCAGGGAAAGGAACTCAGGCGAAATGGCTCCAGGAACGGTTCGAAGCCTGTCAGGTATCGACGGGCGACATCCTGAGAAAAGCGGTAGCCGAACAGACCCCGTTGGGTAAACAAGCGGCGGCCTATATTAACCGAGGGGCGTTGGTTCCTGACAGCTTGATTGTAGACTTGGTCGCTGAGCGGCTAAAGGAAAAAGATTGCGACAAGGGTTTTGTCCTGGATGGTTTTCCGAGGACGATTTCTCAGGCCGAGAGCCTCGAAGAGATCCTGAAGAAGATGGGATTGGCGCTGGATTGTGTTTTGTCTGTCCAGGTGCCCCACCGCGTGATCGTTGAAAGGTTGGCGGGAAGGCGCACGTGCAAAGGTTGTGGCGCCCTTTATCATTTGACTCTTGACCCTCCGAGCAAGGAGGGAGTTTGTGATCGGTGTGGCGGCGAGCTTTACCAAAGGGACGATGATCGGGAAGAGACGATTACCGCTCGTCTCAAAGTCTACGAGGCTCAAACGGCACCCCTGGTCAACTATTATCGAGAACGGGGCATGCTAAGGGAGATTGATGGCGTCGGCAAGGTGAATGAGATTCGCAGCCGAGTCCTCCAGGCTCTGGGAGATCGGGGAACATGATTTCGCTCAAATCGGCTCGAGAAATCGAGGTCATGAGGCGGGCGAATATCATCGTTGCCGAGATTCTTCAAGAACTGAAGCAGCGGGTTGCCCCCGGCATCACAACGCTGGAACTGGACGCCGTCGCCGAAGATCTCACGCTAAAAAAAAAGGCCATACCTGCTTTCAAGGGATATGCCGTCGGGGGCCGAATTTTTCCGTGCTGCCTCTGTGTTTCGATTAACGAAGAGATCGTGCACGGAATCCCCTCCGCCCGGGCGCTACGGGAAGGTGACATCGTGGGGTTGGATTTCGGAGTGGTCTATGAGGGATTTTATGGGGATTCGGCGGTCACCGTGGGCGTCGGAAACGTGAGTGAACAAGCGCGACGGTTGATGGCTGTGACCGAACTGTCGTTACACAAAGGTATTGAGCAGCTGCAGGTGGGAAAGCGATTAGGCGATTTAGGTGCGGCTGTGCAGGGGGTAGCGGAAAGCGCCGGATACTCGGTGGTGAGGGCATTTGTCGGCCACGGCATCGGCAAGAAGCTGCACGAAGAACCGCCGGTGCCAAACTACGGCGAGCCTGACCGCGGGCTGCGCTTGAAAGAAGGCATGGTCTTGGCGATTGAACCCATGGATGGACGGCGGTAACCAAAGATGGCAGCTTGGCAGCCCATTTCGAGCACTCGGTCGCTATTACGAAAAACGGGCCGTACATCTTGAGTCAACTATAGTTTGAGAAATACCGAATCCGGCGAGCCTAAGGGTCACATGCCAAAAGAAGATGCCATTGAAGTCACCGGTACCGTATTGGAGACGCTGCCTAACGCGATGTTTCGCGTGCAGTTGGAAAATGGACACAAAGTACTCGCTCACATCTCCGGAAAGATGCGCATGCACTACATCAAGATACTTCCCGGGGACAAGGTCAAAATTGAACTGTCTCCCTATGATTTGGCACGGGGACGAATCATTTTCCGGGAGCGGTAAGAACGGGAGAGCGTCGTGAAGGTTAGGGCCTCGGTCAAAAAAATCTGTAACAAATGCAAAATCATTCGGCGCAAGGGAGTGGTGCGAGTGTTGTGCGTCAATACCAAGCACAAGCAACGGCAGGGCTAGAGAAGGTTCACGGGTTGAAGGGTTAAGAGGCAAGGAGTGAGGCTATGGCACGTATCGCAGGTGTAGATCTTCCGAGAAGCAAAAGAATGGAAGTCGCTCTCACCTATATTTACGGGATTGGGCGCAGCGCTTCAAGGAAAATTCTCGAGCAGGCGGGGGTTTCGCTGGATCTTAAGAGCGATGATCTCAGTGATGATGATGTAGTCAAGATCCGCCAGATCATCGATCAGGGATACAAAGTCGAAGGGGATCTGCGCCGCGAAATGGCGATGAGTATCAAGCGCCATCTCGACATGGGGTCCTACCGCGGCCAGCGTCATCGCAAGAACTTGCCGGTGCGCGGACAGCGGACCCACACCAACGCGCGCACCCGCAAGGGGCCGCGAAAGACCGTCGCCGGGAAGAAGGCGGCCCCATCCAAAGGTTAGTCGTTTCGAGGAGAACATTATGGCGAAAGCCGACGAAGCCACAGAAGAAAAACAGAAGGCCGAAGGCCCGCCGGAGCAAAAGCCCAGCGACAAGGCCGCGGCGCGCAAAAAACGAGGGCGAAAGAATATCGCCGAAGGCGTGGTTCACATCCATTCGACTTTCAACAACACGATCGTCACGATTACGGACTATCAAGGAAACGTGATCTCCTGGTCCAGTGCGGGAGCGATGGGTTTTAAGGGCTCGCGCAAAGGCACTCCCTTCGCAGCGCAACAGGCGGCGGATAGCGCGGCCAAGAAGGCGATGGATCACGGACTCCGCAGCGTGCAGATTTTTGTCCGGGGTCCGGGGGCGGGAAGAGAATCGGCGCTTCGCGCCCTGCAATCGGCGGGAATCAACATCAGTCTGATTAAGGACGTGACCCCGATTCCGCATAACGGCTGTCGCCCGCCGAAAAGAAGACGCGTCTAACACGGAGGAAGGATTGGCTAGACACACAGAGTCCGTCTGCCGGCTGTGCAGGCGAGAGAACCTGAAGCTATTTCTCAAGGGCGAGCGCTGTTATACCGACAAGTGCGCCATTGAGAGACGCAATTATCCGCCGGGGCAGCACGGCCAAGCGAGGCCCAAATTTTCTGCCTATAGTATCCAGCTGCGCGAGAAACAAAAGGTGAAGCGCATCTACGGGCTTTTGGAAAATCAATTCCGCCGCACTTTCGCGGAAGCGGCCCGAATCAAAGGCATTACCGGCGAGACGCTGCTGATCCTATTAGAGCGGCGGCTCGATAGCACGACGTATCGGCTTGGATTCGCCAGTTCGCGGGCTGAAGCAAGATCACTCGTTCGGCATGGTCACATTTTGGTAAATGGTAAGAGAGTGAACATCCCTTCCTATTTCGTGCGCGTGGGCGACGTGGTGTCGGTGAAGGAGCAGAGCCGTCAAATGACGCGCGTGCTGTCGGCCATGGAAGGGTCGCAACGGCGGGGCGTGCCGGAGTGGGCGGAGGTGGACCGAGACACCTTCAGTGGCAGAATCAAACTTTTGCCTACCCGCAGTGACATCACGATGCCGATTAACGAAAAACTAATCGTAGAGTTGTATTCGAAGTAATTTTCGAATCCTGGGAGACGCTATGTCTACAACGTACAGACATTGGACCGATTTGACCAAACCCAAGCAATTGGAGGTGGAGGAAAAAACGCTGACCTCTACGTATGGGAAGTTTTATGCCGAACCGTTTGAGCGAGGCTTTGGGCAAACGATCGGCAATTGCTTGCGGAGAATCCTACTTTCTTCTCTCATGGGAGCGTCGATTGTTGCCATTCGCATCAAAGGGATCTTGCATGAGTTCTCAACCATCACGGGGGTGACCGAAGATGTCGCCGATATCATCTTGAATCTCAAGGAAGTCCGCCTCCGACTCAATGACAGCGAGCAACAAACGCTCAAGATCGAAGGGAAAGGGCCCGGAACGATTCAGGCCAAAGACATCATCGCCCCTCCAGCGGTAGACATCTTAAATCCGGAACACAAAATCGCCACGCTTGCCCGCGACGCAAAGCTTGAGATGGAGATGATTGCCAAACTAGGGCGCGGCTACGTGCCGGCGGAGAGAAACAAGGACGAAGGAGCGCCCGTGGATACGATTTTTATCGATGCGATTTTCGCGCCGGTCCAGAAGGTCAATTTCGCGGTCACTAACGCTCGCGTGGGTCACCGAACGGACTACGATCGCTTGGTTTTCGAGGTTCATACGGACGGGAGCATTAAACCTGACGATGCCATGGCCTATGCCGCGAAGATCCTTCAGGACCAAGTCAGCATCTTTGTGAATTTCCAGGAAGAACCCCGGCCGGAAAAGAACGACGACGGACCGACGGTTCCGTTGAACGATAATCTCTTCCGCAGCGTGGACGAGTTGGAGTTTTCGGTGCGCTCGCAAAACTGTCTGCAGAACGCGGATATCAAGTATATCGGTGAGCTGGTGCAGAAGAGCGAGCAGGAGATGCTGAAGACCAAAAACTTCGGCCACAAATCGCTGAACGAGATCAAAGAGATTCTCCGAGAAATGGGACTCGAGTTGGGCATGAAGATTGAGCGCTTCCCTTCGCGTGAGGAAATCGAGTCCCGCAAGCGCGCCACCGACAAGGAGTCTGCGTAGACCATGCGCCACCTCAAATCTGGCAGAAAACTCAACCGTACCTCCAGTCATCGCTGGGCTTTGATGCGTAACCTCGTTACCGCTTTGCTGCGCGACGAGAAGATTCGAACCACCGATCCGAAGGCAAAGGAGCTTAGACGGTGGGCCGATCGTGTAATCACGCTGGGCAAGCAAGGGAGCTTGCATGCCCGTCGCCGGGCCCTCGGTATGGTTCAGGATAAGGCGGTGGTGCGCAAACTGTTTGATACCATCGGACCCCGATTCAAAGACCGCCCCGGCGGCTACACACGAATCATAAAAATCGGTCGGCGGCGTGGAGACGCGGCACCTCTCTCTTTGATCGAGCTCGTAGCGGGGAGCGACGCTCATGCCGGTCAGGCACCGTCCAGCGGCGAGAAGAAAGGGAGAAGGAGCCGGCGGAAAAAAGCCGAGGAAAAGGCGAGCGCTTAGTATTTCTTAGCTGCCAGAGCACTGGTTTTAGGACTACCTCCAAAAGCCGGACTCGTGTGGAGGTGATCCACCTGATTCCGGCTTTTTTATTTCACCAAGAAGACTTCGGCGCCATTTCCAGCTAAATCGAAAATCGCTTCAACCATCCGATCTCAAGAAATCGGATCGTTATTTTCTCAATCAACGGCTGACCCGTCCCGTCCGGCCCTCTTTTGTTAACTCTGCCGCCGTGATATTTACGCTCCAGAACGTGCCATGAGCGTCTTACGGTACTCGATTAACAATCTAATGCGGGTTGACTTAGATATGGACGCCCTGGAGCGTCTTCAATGGAAGGATTTTGGCAACGGGCTGTCTATGGCCCGGCTGGCGCGGCAAGGCAGCCGGGAGTTGGTTTTCTACCGCGTCCGAGCCGACGCGGCAACAGATGCTTTTTTGAAACACGAACATATCGGCGGTGAATTTTACTTGATGCTCAGAGGCAAGATTATCGACGAAACCGGCGAGTATGAAGAAGGGGACATCGTCTTCTTGGATCCAAAGTCGATTCACACACCGCGGGCCGTCGGCGACACGCTGGTTCTGGTGCTGTGGCCGGAAGGCGTGCGCATCGTCGATTGACGCAGGTTGATCAGCGAAACAAACGGAGGGTGACATGAAGACCCTAGGTTTTATCGGCACGGGCGGCATGGGCAGCGCTATGGCGGCGAATCTCATCAAAGCCGGTTATAGTTTGGTCGTCAATGATTTGCGGCGGGAGCAGGCGCGGGGCCTGGAAGGCCAGGGCGCAGTGTTTAAAGCATCTCCCAAGGCGGTTGCAGAATCTTGTGAGATGGTGCTCTCAATGCTGCCCTACAATGATGCGGTCAGGACCGTTGGTTTAGGCCAGAGCGGATTACACGAAGCGTCCAGCGGCGCGAAACTGTGGGTGGATTTCAGCAGCATTGACAAAAAGACTATCGTGGGTGTCAACGCGGAATTGGCGAAAAACGGCTGGAAGGTACTTGACGGCTCGGCCGGGGGCGTGGAAGAGGCAGCGGCGGCGGGCACCCTGGCGCTGTGGCTCTCGGGCTCCAAGGAGCTATTTGACCAACATCAACCTGTGTTTCAGGCCATGGGTAAAAAAATCGTTCACGTCGGAGAGTTGGGTAACGCCAAGCTGGTGAAGAACGCTATGGCGATGTTCGCGGCGATTCAACACCTGGGGCTGGTGGAGATTTTTTCTTGGCTTAAAAAAGGCGGTGTGACTGAAGACACGTTTCACACCGTTTTGAAGAATTCCCAACAGAACTCCGAAGCCATCGAGCGCATCTGCGAGATCGTCGTGAGTCGGAAGTACAAACCGCGTAAATCCTGGATGCCCAAAGACGTGGGTTTCGGATTGGATATGGCGCGCGAGATGGAAGTGCCGGTGCCCTTCACGGCGCTGGCTTACCAGATGTTTTCCATTGCTCAGGCCACTGGCATGGACGGCTACGAAGCGACCGGCATTGCCTGCAATGTTTTCGACTTGATCACCGGACAAAAAAAGGGCTTATAGGCGACACGATTGATTCCACCGGAACGTATCTCCCGTTTTCTGAGCTATCTCCTGCGGCATTGTCCCAAGGAGTATCCGTTGTCCTTCGACCGGCAGGGATTTGTCTCGTGGCACGATATCGTCGATGTGGTCCAAGAACGTTTTCCAGATATTACCGAGGACGAAATTCGTGAGGTGATCGAGGACTCGGATAAGCAACGCTTCGAGTTAAAAGAGGGAAAGGTCCGCGCTACCTACGGCCATTCCTTTCCCGTAGATCTCGGGTTGGAAGCGGTGGAGCCGCCGTCGGAGCTTTACCACGGGACCGCCCGCGATCTCGCTCAGTCGATTTTACGCGGCGGCCTCAAACCGCGCGATCGGCGATACGTTCACCTCAGCACCTCCCTCCAGGAAGCTCGGGCGGTGGGACAAAGGCACGATCCGTCTGCGGTCATCGTGGTCGTCGATTGCCGTGCCGCGCACGCGGGAGGCGTTCGTTTTTACCGGTCCGGACCTCTATTTCTTGTCGAAAATGTTCCGCCTGAATTCCTGTCACTGCGGTAGCCGTGTGTTGCCGGATAGTCGCTGTCGCGAGAGCGTCCTGAAAAATTGCGCGGGGGTGAGTGCGTCACGTAACACAGGGTTCAATCTGTCCGCGACGGGCTAGCCGTTCATTGGCTGGGAGCGTTCTTCAGTGTCAATCGCCCTCATCGGTTGGCGTTCCGCTTGTTGCTTTGCGCGCGGAAAATCATTATAAATGCTTACGTTAGAGTGTCTTCGTGCGAGCGATTTCCCTTACATTGGACGGCAAGACTTCTTGTCTGGTGGCGGAACCTGCGCGTGGAGCAGAAAAGGATGAAACAAGGACACGATGCGCAGTCACCTTAAGGAGCTTTTGACTCAAGCCATCGAGAAAACGGCGAAGGGGGGAGAGCTGGATTCGACAGAACTCCCCCCTTTGTTTCTTGAGCCGCCGAAACAGAGGGAGTTCGGCGATCTGGCGACGAACGTGGCGATGCTCTGGGCCAAAAATGCCAAGAAGCCGCCGCGTGTGATCGCGGAAGCGATACTGAAAAACCTCGAAGACCCGGAAGGAATACTCGCGCGCAAGGAGATCGCTGGACCAGGCTTTCTGAATTTCGCATTCTCGCCCAAGTTTTATTTCCGGCGTCTACGAGAGCTCGCGGAAGGAAAAGAGGTCAAGGTTGATCTCGGCCACGGCGAAAAAGTGCAAGTCGAATTTGCCAGCGTCAATCCAACCGGGCCGCTCCATGCAGGCCATGGACGGGTGGCCGTGATCGGAGATGTTTTAGCGCGGTTGCACGAGGCGGCCGGATTCGACGTGCAGCGTGAGTACTACGTCAATGACACCGGCAAACAGATGGAAAACCTGGGACGGTCATTGTATGCCCGCTACCGTGAGCTGTTCGGGGAGAAGATCGATTTTCCGGAGGACGGCTATCCAGGCGATTACGTGAAAGACATCGCAGCCGAGGTCAAGGAGCAAAAAGGCGATAAGTTTCTTACCGAGTCAAAAGAGACGGCCATCGACTTCTTTCGCCAATATGGCGGCGACTCGCTCCTGAACACCATTCGGAGTCAACTCGGCGATTTTGGGATTCGGTTCGATTCGTTTTTCAGTGAGAAAGGGCTCCGCGAACGAAATGAAGTCGTGCAAACCATGGAGCTCTTACGGTCGCGCGGCTTGATCTATTCCCAGGACGGTGCGGAGTGGTTCAAATCGACCCAGTTTGGCGATGACAAAGATCGGACGGTGATCAAAAGCGACGGTGAGCTGACCTACTTCGCCAGCGACATCGCTTATCATCGAAACAAGTTCGAGCGCAGGTTTGGCAAGCTGATTAACGTCTGGGGCGCGGATCACCACGGCTATGTGCCGCGTTTGAAGGCAGCCATGCAGGGACTTGGCTATGATCCTAACGTTCTGCAGGTCGTGCTGGTCCAAATGGTTCAACTCACCCGTGGGGGTGAGCCGGTGCGCATGGGCAAGCGGACGGGCGAGTTTGTTTCCTTGGAGGAAATTTTGGCAGAAGTTGGTCGCGACGCGGCGCGCTTCTTTTTCCTGATGCGAAAGTCGGACAGCCACCTCGATTTCGACCTGGAGTTGGCCAAGCAACAGTCAAGCGAAAACCCCGTCTTCTACGTCCAGTACGCTCACGCGCGGGTGGCGAGCATCTTCGAACAGGCACGCAGGCAGGGCGTGACGTGGAGCTCTTCGGAGGTGTCGAATACTTCGGTGGAGCGGCTGGAGCTGGCGGAGGAGACGGAGCTCATACGCAAGACGATTCAGTTCAATGACGTCTTGGAAGAAAGCGTTAGGGAGTTGGAGCCCCATCGAATGGTTTTTTATTTGTTGGATTTGGCCGGGGAGTTTCACCGTTACTATAATCGCCATCGCGTCATCTCGGACGACCTAGCGTTGAGCCGCGCGCGCTTGTTGCTGGTGGAAAATGTTCAGAAGACGATCCGGCAAGGCCTGGACATCCTGGGCGTTGACGCGCCAATGAAAATGGCCTCGCGATCGGAGGTCGATTCCACGGAGCCATGATCGGCATGGCAAAATAGGGGATATTTTGTATGGCAGAGAACCGCAGGGGAAAAGACAAACGCTTTTACTTCAGCCGCGGCCAGTTGGTGCTGCTCGGCGGCACTTTCATCGTCGCATCGATCGTCATCTTTTTCCTTGGGGTCGTCGTCGGCAAGGGAATCGAGGAAAGAAGGATGGTGAAAAACGAAGAGCCTTCTATCAAGATTCCCGTCAAGCCGTCGACTCAGGGGTCCAACGGTGCGACCGGAGCGCAATCTAAGGAAGAACTCACTTTCTACGATACCTTGACGAAGTCGCCCGCGGCACAGCCGGTTGTGGAAGCGAAACCGACGGAGGTCAAGCAGCCAGAGAAGGTTGCTAAGGTAGACGTCAAGAACAGTAAAGCGCAGCCTAAGGAAGAAACGCCGCGGTCGTCGAAAGCCGTTCAGGAAAAGGCCGAAAGGGCCCTGCCTCCCGCGGAAGTGCCGCAGAAAGCACAGGCAGCCGAGACGGCTGAACAAAAAGAGAATGACAAGGGTTGGACCGTGCAGGTCAATGCCCTTCCGGACGAAAGGTCAGCCAAGATCTGGGTTGATAGGCTCCAGAATAAAGGCTACCGGGCCTACGTGACGGAGGTGCGCAACCAAGACAAGCTTTGGTACCGCGTCCGCGTCGGGAAGTACGGCACTCGTGACGAGGCGGACAAGATGTTGGAGACTTTGAAGAACAAGGAGAATCTTACCAAGGCGTTTGCCACCAATCGGTGAGACAAAGGAACGGGCGACCATGAATATCCGCGAAGCTATTGAAAAGCTGGTCAATCGCGTCAATCTTTCCGAAGCTGAAACGATCGATGTCATGAACCAAATCATGACCGGAGAAGCAACGCCTTTGCAGGTGGCCTCCTTTCTCACGGCTTTACGAGTGAAAGGGGAAACGGTTGAAGAAATCACCGGCGCGGCGCGCGTAATGCGCGAGAAGGCCCATCGAGTCAACGTCGGATCCAAAACCGTCTTGGATACCTGCGGTACCGGAGGTGACCAAAAAGGGACTTTCAATATCTCCACCGCGTCTGCTTTCGTCGTCGCAGGAGCGGGCGTGAACGTTGCCAAGCATGGCAACCGCTCGGTGTCGAGTCAGTCGGGGAGCGCCGATGTGCTGGGGGCCCTGGGAGTCAAGATAGATGCGCCCAAGGAACGAGTGGAGGCTTGCATCGATAAGGTCGGCATCGGTTTCTTGTTTGCGCCCCTGCTCCATGAGGCGATGAAATACGCCGTGCAGCCGCGCCGCGATATCGGCATACGCACCGTCTTTAACCTGTTGGGTCCGCTTACCAATCCGGCGATGGCGAGCCACCAGTTGCTTGGACTTTACAGCGGCGAACTCGTGGGCGTGGTTGCGCATGTGCTCAAAAACCTTGGCAGCGTCCGCGCCATGGCGGTTCATGGGTTGGAAGGCTTGGATGAGATTTCGCTGTGTGGTCCGACGAAAGTTGCGGAGCTACGCGATGGTCAGGTCAAAGAGTACACCATCGAGCCCGAGCCACTGGGGCTCAAGAAGTGCCGCCTTGAGGATCTACGCGGTGGCAACGCGGAAGCGAGCGCGGCCATCGTCAGGGGCGTGTTGCGAGGCGATAAAGGGCCGGCGCGAGATGTGGTGTTGCTCAACAGCGGCGCTGCTCTCTATGTGAGTGGCACCGCGGCAACCATCGCCGAGGGCTTGCGCCTCGCCGCGGAATCCATCGATTCCGGCAAAGCGCGGCAGAAGCTCGAGCAGTTGATTCAAATGACGAACGCCGCCTAGGTATCCATGGCTGAATTTCTGGCCACCCTTGCCCGGCATGTTCGCGACGCGGTGGAGCGGAGGCGGCGGGAGACGCCGTTGTCGGCGTTGCGCGATCGGCGGTTCTTTCACGCGCCTGCCCGAGGCTTTGCCGCGGCTTTAACGGGAAACTCTCGACGCATCATCGCCGAGATCAAGCGCGCGTCTCCGTCTAGGGGGCTCATTCGAGCAGACTTCGATGCCGTGGCCATTGCGCGCGACTATGCCAGTCACGGCGCGAGCGCGATTTCAGTGCTCACGGAGGAGCGCTTCTTCCAAGGCAGTCTGCTCTACCTGGAGCGGGTTAGAGACGCGGTCAACGTGCCGCTGCTGCAGAAGGATTTCATTCTCGATTCCTACCAGCTGGTGGAAGCGAAAAGTTACGGGGCGGATGCAGTCTTGTTGATCGCGGCCATGCTGGATCGGAATCTCTTATGCGAGCTGTGCGAGCAGGCCACGGCGTTGTCGTTGGATTCCCTGATTGAGGTCCATACAGAAGCGGAATTAAATGCCGCGGTGAAGGCCGAAGCGCTGGTGCTGGGGATCAATAATCGTGACTTGAGGACCTTTGAAGTGAGTTTGGCCACAACCGAGAGATTGGCGCCATTAGTTCCCGCCGGCACGCCGGCGGTTTGCGAAAGTGGCATCGATAACCTGGAGCAGATTCGGCGGGTTGAGAAATTAGGTATCCACGCGTTTTTGATCGGCGAGTCACTCATGCGCGCACCGCAGCCTGGAAAGAAGCTCGGCGAGTTGTTGGAGCGGTCGGTGTAAACCCGGATATGAGTTGAAATTTCACGGCGATGATTAAAATCAAGGTTTGCGGTATCACCAATCTTGCGGATGCCGAGAAAGCGCTCGAGTTCGGCGCGGATGCTCTGGGCTTCAACTTTTATCCGCCGAGCGCTCGCTGCATCACACCCAAGAAGGCGCGGAAAATTCTCGAGGAGCTGCCCGAGCGATGTTGCAATGTCGCGCTCTTCGTCAACGAATCAAAGGAAAAGGTCCGCGAGATCGTGGCGTGTGGAGAGTTTGCCGGCGGCCGGCAGGCTTTCAGCGGTCTCCAGTTCCACGGCGAGGAGAGCGCGGACTATTGCCGTGGTTGGCCCATGAAGGTGATTAGAGCGTTTAGGCTCAAAGGAAAAAAATCATTGGAGGGTATGGAGGCATTTCCCGCGGACTTCTATTTATTGGATTCGTGGTCGCCGGGATACGGCGGCTCAGGCACGGCGTTTCCCTGGGATTGGCTCGAAGGGATCAACACCGGGAAACTCATTTTGTCGGGCGGTTTGAGCATCGAAAACGTCGCCGAGGCGGTGCGCCGGATTCATCCCTACGCCGTCGACGTCTGTAGCGGCGTTGAGGCACGTCCGGGTCTTAAAGATCATGCGAAGCTCAAAGAATTTATTGTCGCTGCCAAAGGTGCCTGACCGGCGCGGTCATTTCGGGCCGTACGGCGGCCGGTACGTTGCGGAAACGCTCATGCCAGCGCTCACCGAGTTAGAGCGGGCATATGCGCAAGTGCGTCGTGAGCGGACGTTCCGAAAAGAATTCCAACACTATCTCCATCAGTATGCGGGGAGGGAAACCCCCCTGTATTTTGCCGAGCGCCTGACGCAGAAACTCGGCGGCGCAAAAATTTATCTCAAGCGCGAGGATCTCTGCCACACCGGAGCGCACAAGATCAATAATACCATCGGGCAAATCCTCTTGGCGCGCCGCATGGGCAGAAGGCGAATCATCGCGGAAACCGGCGCCGGTCAGCATGGCGTCGCCACCGCTACCGTGGCGGCGCGCTTCGGCTTGGACTGCGAAATTTTTATGGGCAAAGAGGACGTCGCAAGGCAATCGCTCAACGTCTTTCGCATGAAGCTTCTCGGCGCCAAGGTGAGGGTGGTGGATTCCGGCAGTCAGACCTTGAAAGACGCCATGAACGAGGCGCTGAGGGATTGGGTGACCAACGTTCGCGATACTTACTATCTGATCGGTTCCGTAGCCGGCCCGCATCCCTATCCGATGATGGTGCGTGACTTTCAATCGGTGATCGGACAAGAAGCGCGTCGGCAAATTCTCAAGCAAGAGGGGCGGTTGCCGGATTATCTCGTCGCTTGCGTCGGCGGCGGAAGCAACTCCATGGGGTTGTTTTATCCCTTCGTTCGAGATCCGAAAGTAAGAATGCTCGGCGTTGAGGCAGCCGGGGGCGGACTTCGGACCGGCAAGCATGCGGCTTCCATCCTGGGCGGCGATGTCGGTGTACTCCATGGAAGCAAGAGCTATGTGCTTCAAGACGACGGCGGGCAAATCCGGGAAACCCATTCCATCGCTGCGGGGTTGGACTATCCCGGCGTCGGGCCGGAGCTGAGCTATCTGCGCGATCGTGGCCGAGTCCGGTTTGTCTCGGCGACCGATAAGCAGGCGATTGAGGCGATAAAATTCCTGGCGGAAATCGAAGGGATCATCCCGGCCTTGGAAAGCGCTCATGCCATCGCGGCGGTGATGCGGCTTGCGCCGCGTTGGGCCAAAAATGGAACGATCATCATCAATCTCTCCGGCCGGGGGGATAAGGATATGATCACGGTGGCAGACTATCTGGGAGTGAAACTCTGAATCAGGTTAAAGAGCTCAAAGCGTCCAAGAATTCACCTCGAAACCGGCACCTGAAGCCTGTGAGCCCGTGGAAACTTTTCGATCATGAGGCGTATTGAAGCGAAATTTGCTGAGCTCAAGAAACGAGGTGAAGCGGCGTTGATTCCGTTCGTTACCGCTGGCGATCCGGATATCGAAACCACGCTCAAGATCCTGCGGGCCCTCGAAAAGGGTGGTGCGGATTGCATCGAGCTGGGGATTCCCTTCTCGGACCCGACAGCGGATGGGCCGACAATCCAGCGATCGTCCGAGCGCGCTTTGAAAAACGGGCTTTCTTTGCCGCGAATTTTTCGGCTGGTTCGAGAGTTTCGGCGAAACTCCGAGCTGCCAGTGATTTTGTTCGGTTATTTCAATCCCATTTTTCACTATGGCTTGCGAAAGTTTTGCCGGCAAGCGGCCGAAGCGGGCGTCGACGGCATGCTATGTGTTGATCTCCCCCCGGAAGAGAGCGGCGAGCTGAAGCGCTGGACGGACGACGAAGGATTGGATCTCATTTTTCTCCTCTCTCCCACGAGCGGCAGCGATCGTATCCAACAAGTAGCGCGCAAAGGCCGTGGCTTCATTTACTATGTTTCCGTGACCGGGGTAACCGGCGCGCGCGGCTCCTTTGACGGTCAGCTGCGTTCCCAATTGGCTCGCGTGCGGAAGGCCACGTCACTGCCGATTGGCGTAGGCTTCGGCATATCGACACCGCAACAAGCGAGCTGGATTGCTGGATTGGCCGACGCCGCAGTGGTGGGCAGTGCCCTTGTGGAAAAAATCGAGAAAGCTAAGGGAAGCACGGAAAAAGCACAAGGGGCCGGCCGCTTTGTTGCCCAACTCAAGCGAGCGATGAGACAGATTCGCAGAGTCCCAAATTAAGACTGGCGTGACTGTGTGGTTTCCTCGGCTCGCCGCTGGCTGCCCGTTCGTAGCTGATCCTCATGGACGCCTATTCCGAAACCCTCTATAGAATCTACAACTTACGGGGCGGAGTCATCGATCTGCGTTTGGACCGGATGGATCTGGCGCTGGCGTTGTTTGGCCATCCTGAGAAGCAGTTTCCGTCGTTTCATATTGCGGGAACCAATGGTAAAGGCTCCACTGCGGCGATGATACACCGCATTCTTTCACTCGCGGGCTATCGGACGGCGCTTTATACATCCCCGCATCTAGTATGCTTTACCGAGCGCATCCGTGTTGGCGATGTGGAAATTTCTCCCGAGGAAGTCGTCGAGTTGGCCGAAGAGGTCAGGGACCGCACTGCAGCGGCCACCGTTCCGCTCACGTTTTTCGAGTTTGTCACGGTCATGGGATTCGTCCATTTCGCGCGCCAGAAAGTCGATGTCGCCGTGGTGGAGGTAGGCTTAGGAGGAAGGCTCGACGCCACGAATCTCGTCAAGCCGCTGGTATCTGTGATTACGACCATCTCCAAAGACCACGAAGCTTATCTCGGCTCCGACTTGCTGTCTATCGCGCGTGAAAAGGGTGGAATTATCAAGCCGGGCGTTCCGCTTGTTGCCGGTGCCTTGCCAAAAGAAGCAGTCAACCTATTTAATGACCTGGCCCGAGAGCGAAGGGCGCCAGCCTATTTTCTGGGGCAAGACTATAGAATTTTCTTGAAAAACGCGGGTCTTTTCGACTATACAGGTGTAAAAGAAAATTTTGAGATGCTTTCTGTGGCGCTTCGGGGCCGGCATCAAAGAAGTAACGCTGCGGTGGCGCTGGCTTCCCTGGAGACGGCTCGCGAGACATTTCCCGTAAGCGAGGAGGTTCTCAGGGAGGGGCTGAGGACGGTTAAGTGGCCGGGACGCTTCGAAATCATGCTTGAGTCTCCGACCGTCATTTTGGATGGTGCACATAACGGCGAAGGCGTTAAAGCGCTCGTGGAAGCGGTCCAGGAGTATTACGGGGCAAGAAAGGTCAAGCTCCTATTCGCGTCAATGGAAGATAAGGACTGGCGCCTCATGCTGGGCCTGTTGGCAGGAGTGGCAAATGAGGCGGTTTTGACGCGGGTGGAGATGGAACGAAGCGCAGATCCACGGCAGCTGGCAAGTTATCTCACGGATAGGGGTGTTCCCCATCGGGTGATTGAAGATTCACGTTTTGCTCTCCGTTCATTGCTCGACGGCGTCCGACCCGACGAGATCGTACTGGTGGCCGGCTCCCTTTATCTGCTCGGGGAGATTCGACCTGCCGTTGAGGAAATTGCCAGCCAAAATCGCCCAGCATAAAAAACCAGTTCCGCACTGTAAGCGACATCGATGAGACTCAGAACTAACTTCTACATCCAGCTTTTAGTCGGAGTGACTCTCTTTTTCGGCGGCGCTCCTTCGTGGGCCCAAACTGCTCAGCCTGGCAGTCCAACCGAGAATCCAGAGATCAATGTGACTGCCGATAAGCTGTCGAGCGGAGACGGCGGAAATCAGATCGAAGCCACAGGAAGCGTGGAGGTTAAGCGCCAGCAAACTACACTCAAAGCGGACGACGTTCGCGTCAACCGCGAGACGCAAGATATTGACGCCAAGGGACACGTCTCAGTGGACGACCCGCAGTACAAGATAAAGTCGGCGGACGCTCTAAAGTTTAACATGGAGAAAGAGACCGGCGAGATCCAAAACGGCGATCTGTTCATCGAGCAGGGTCACCTCAGTATGACCGGCGGTCGAATTGAGAAGTTCGCCGGGCAAACCTACCATGTCGACGAGGCGTTTTTCACTACCTGTCTATGCGACTCCGGCAAGCCTTCCTGGACAATCTCGGCGGATAAGCTGGATCTCAACCGGGATGGCATGGGAATCATCCAAAAAGGCTATTTCTATATCCTCGATATTCCCGTTTTCTATTTACCGTACGGTCTTTTCCCCTTGAATACCGACCGGCAGACCGGGCTTCTCTTTCCCAGCATCGGTTCATCGTCCAAAGAGGGATTCAGATTTCAGCAACCTTTTTTCTGGGCGATCTCCAAGAGCACCGACGCAACCGTCACTTTCAACGTTGAAAGTCGGGCTCGCGTCGGTTTCTTAGGCGAATTTCGCACAATGTTCGATCGGAATTCCGATTTCCAATTACGAGCTTCATATTTTAATGAGAGTTTAGGAGGCCAAAGAATTGATGAACAAGATATCGACCAAACGATTGCTGATCCAAATGTCCCGATTAACCGTTGGAATATCATAGGGACGCATCGCTACACGAGCGTCTCCGATTGGCTCACCTATAGCGACATAGCGGCGTATAGTGACGACTTGTTCGCGCGTCAGCTAATCGAACGGTTCGATCTGCCTGGAACCAAAGAATTCGACATCCGTAGGAGCCGATTTGGTGAGTCGCGTTTTGGTCTGTTCAAAAATTGGGACGACACTTTTTTCAAGGGGGAATGGAATTTCTACCAGGACTTCATTCAATTCGACAGGACGACTCTGCAGCGGACTCCGCAGATTGCTTTTTGGGGGCGGCGGCTTCTATCTAATTTTCCACTGGAGTTTCGCTGGCGCGCGGAGGGTGTGAACTATCTCCGGCGCGATGGGGGCGACGGGCTTCGGCTGGATTTGCGACCGGAGGTTGCGCTGCCCTTTAGGATCGCCTCGTACCTTTTTGGCTCCCTGAGTGTCGCGCCGCGGGAGACGGTGTATCACCTGTATTCCTCCGTGACGCCTTCGGATCATAATGTCTCCAGGGAGTTGGTGGAAATCCGCGGCAACGTGAGAACGTCCTTTAGTCGAATCTTTGCGTTCAACAGTCTGGGTTTCAGTGGAATGAAACACGTCATCGAACCGGAGCTAAGCTATCTGTTCGTGCCCGGCACCAATCAAAGCCGAATTCCAATCATGGACGGCATCGATCGGCTCAACCGCCGTAACGTTCTTACCTTCGCCGTTGCCAACCGGTTCTGGGGCAAGTTTGCCAACCCGCTCGTAAGCTCTGGCGCAGACAAAGACGTTGAGTTGTTGAATCCTGCTATTGCCGATGTTCAGCAGTTGGCATCGTTAAAGCTGGCATTGAGCTATGATATCGATCAGGAGAGACGCGGTGGGGATAGCTTGTCAGATCTCGACGTGAATCTACGGCTGACGCCAACCACTTACCTTTCTCTAGGATTAGACGGGGGATTCAACCCTGGGCCTTGGCAGGTAACGCAGGGACGAGCTACTTTCGCGATTTCCGATCCGCGGCCGATGGCCCGTCGTGTATTGGACCCTGATTTTAATCGGCCCAACTTCTTCAGCCTCAACTACTACTTCCTGGGACAAGGGCCTAATGGATTTTTGGCAGACAATGCCAACTTTAATGTCGATACTGAACCCGTTTGCCCCAGCTCATCCATCCCCCCCGATCCTCGGTGTGCCCAATTTAACAAGAGTGTTGTCGGCAACTTAGGCGGCAACTTGTTCTACCACGCCACTGACAATATCCTGCTTTTTTTCAATTCGACCTACAGTGTGCGGGACACCCGTTGGATCGGCGTTCGCGCTGCCACCAAGATTTTGTCGACTTGCGAGTGCTGGGCGATGACGTTCAGCGTGCGGCACGGCATCAATCCTTCTAAGACAAGCTTCAATTTCGATTTAAGCCTTTTGGGGTTGGGTACGCAAAAGAGTACGGTAAAATGATCCGCCCGTGACTTTCGCGGGACCCCTATCGGGTTCGTCCGACGGGTGGCTCCATCTCGACCCGACCATCTTTGGGTTTTCCAAATGCAGAGAATCTGTTATCATTACCGGGCGTCAAGATGGCTGATCAAACTCACAACGGAAGAATTGTCGATAAGCCATGGGGCTATGAGTTGATTTGGGCGCACACCGACCGCTACGTGGGTAAAGTTCTCCACATCAAACAGGGAGAGTCGCTGAGCTATCAGTACCATCGCGTGAAGGATGAAACGATTCGCCTGCTCAGTGGCGCCATGGAGATGGATCTGGAGACCGACGGCGTGAAAACAAGAATCAATTTAAAACCAGGGGATTGCCTCCACATCGTTCCAGGCATGAAGCATCGTATGATCGCCGTGGAAGATTGCGACGTGCTCGAAGTCTCCACGCCGGAGCTTGACGACGTGGTGCGGCTGGAGGATCGTTACGGACGGACAGACCCTAAAAGTTAGGGCGCAGGTATCAAAGGCGGCTCATGGACACATCAGAAAATTTGGCAGGGCAACTGGTCGAGCGACGTCTCCTTTCACCGGAGGAGATGGAGCGGGTCATGAAGTTGCAGCAGGAACAACAGGCTCCCTTTACTCGGTTGCTCGTCGAGCTGGGGTTTCTCTCGGAAGACGATCTCTTGCCGGTGTTGCGGGATCATTTCAACATTCCATTCGTCTCTCTCAAAGACTTTCCTACAACCCCGCTTCCCATTGAATTCTTCCCGGGCGTCGCGGATTTTTTCAAACTGGCTCGTATAGTGCCGCTCAAAATTGAAGGCCGGGAGCTGATGGTGGCCACGACCGATCCGTTGGATCTCTCGCGCCTGCACGCGGTGGAACTGGCGGCAGGACTCCGGGTCAAGCCGGTACTGGCGAAAGAAAAAGAAATTACCGCTAGAATCGAGGCGCTCTTCGGTAATGGTTATTCGAGCGACTCGCCCCAGGGTGGTGTGGCGCGGGAAATCGAAGGAGCCGTGGATGAGGAAGATGTCGCTCACCTGCGCGATATGGCGTCGGAGGTTCCAGTCATTCGGCTGGTAAACCAGATGCTCGTGCGTGCGCTGGAGAGCCGGGCGTCGGACGTTCATATCGAGCCTTTCGAGAACCAACTCAAAATCCGGTATCGCATAGATGGAATTTTGCACGAGATGGAGGCGCCGCCCCGTCAACTGAAGGCAGCGGTGATCTCGCGGCTAAAAATTCTCGCGCAGCTGAATATCGCCGAACGACGGCTTCCCCAGGATGGGAGAATCAAGGTCAGGCTCGCGGGCAAGGATATCGATCTGCGGATTTCGACCGTCCCCACGCTTTACGGCGAAAGCGTTGTCATTCGCCTTTTGGAACGGGGCCAAATTTTCACGCAGCTCGATACTCTCGGCTTTCCTTCCGGTATTCTGGAATACTTCAGCGAGATGATTTTGAAGCCTCATGGCATGATCCTCGTAACCGGCCCCACCGGCAGCGGCAAGACGACCACCCTCTACGGTGTGCTTCAGAAAATCAACGATCCGGGAAAGAAAATCATCACGATTGAAGATCCGGTGGAATACCAATTGGGCGGCGTCAACCAGATTCAGGTCAAGCCGCAGATCGGGCTCACGTTCGCCAACGGCTTGCGCTCCATCGTGCGGCAGGACCCGGACGTGATCATGGTTGGTGAAATCCGTGACGCGGAAACCGCGGAGATCGCCGTGCAGGCGGCGCTCACCGGCCATTTGGTGTTTTCCACGTTGCATACCAACGATGCAGCGGGGGCTATTTCCCGTCTGCTGGAAATGGGCGTGCAAGATTATCTTCTTTCGTCATCGCTCCTGGGCGTATTGGCGCAAAGACTCGTTCGTCGGCTTTGCACGAGCTGCCGGAAGGAAGTACCGTTCACGGCTTTTGAGGCCGACGAACCCGAGCTGAAACCACGGAACGGAGATGTTCCCCAGACCGTATGGGAGTCGGCGGGCTGCGAGGCATGCAGCGGTACGGGATATCGGGGACGTGTCGGCATTTTCGAGCTTCTCCCGGCGACTTCAGAGATTTGCAAGATCATCGTCCAGCGCGCGGACGCGGGTACAATTCGAAACTTAGCGGTGCAGCACGGAATGAAGTTGCTCAGGGAGGATGGCTGGGACAAAGTCCGTGGCGGCGTAACGACGCTGGCTGAGGTCTTGCGCGTGACCAGAGAAGAAGGATAGGCGATTGGCTAGATTTTGGATTGCCGATTTTCGATTCGGTCCGATCTAAAATCCCAGAGCGAAAATCTCAAATCGAAAAGCAGATGGCATTTTTTCAATATCGGGCCGCCGATCACGCCGGTAAAATCGTCGAGGGAGTGATGGAAGCCGAGGCTGAACAGAGCGTCATCTCGCGGCTTCATGAGATGGGGTGCATCCCCCTTCGAATCGCCGTGCCGGGCGATCGAACGGTCGCCGGTTCGACACAGGGGTTGGCGGGTTTTTCCAAGCGCAAGGTCAGCCAACAACAGCTGCTTCAGTTCACGCAGGAGCTCAGCACGCTATTGGGGGCAGGGCTGCCCATCGACCGCAGCCTTTCGATTCTCGGCAATCTCATCGAAGGCGGAGAATTCGGCAAAGTGTTGGGAATTTTGCTGGAAGCCGTGCGCGCCGGCAAATCGCTGGCGGCTTCGATGGGCGAACACCCCGAGGTGTTTCCCAAGCTTTACGTCAACATGATACGCGCCGGAGAGGCCGGCGGTATCTTGGAAGGCGTGCTGCGATATCTCACGGATTATCTAGAGGGCACGCTAGCTCTCAAAGAAGACGTCAAATCCGCGTTGATTTATCCGATGATCTTGGCCACCGCCGCCGGGGTTTCCTTGATTGTGCTTTTCGTTTACGTGATTCCTCGCTTTTCCGCGATATTCAAGGACGTAAGCAAGGCCCTGCCTTGGATCACTAAAGTTGTTATTGGTCTTAGCCAGGCGCTCGCCGAATATGGCTGGATCGTTTTACTACTGTTCATCGTCGGCGTGACGGGTGCAGTGTTCTACATACGTACTCCTGAGGGAAGGAATGAGTGGGACCGCGTAAGCCTTCGCCTTTGGCTGGTGGGTGACCTGTTGCGCAAGTTCGAGACCGCTCGGTTTGCGCGCACCCTCTCGGCCTTACTCAAAGGCGGGGTGCCATTGCTCGAGGCTCTGGGCACCGTCCAAGGAGTGGTAGGGAACCGGTTGCTTGCGCGCGCCATCTCTCAGGTCCAGGTTCGAGTGCGAGAAGGCAAAGGAATGGCGCGGCCGCTGGGCGAGAGCGGACTCTTTCCACCGCTTGCGCTGAATATGATTGCGGTGGGAGAGGAGACCGGCAAATTAGAGGGCATGCTGGCCGAGGTGGCCGGATTTTACGATCAAGAGGTGAAGCGGACCACAAAAAGATTGACTTCGTTGCTTGAACCATTACTAATCTTGGGGATGGGGTTAGTGATCGGTGTCGTCGTCATCTCCATGTTGCTGGCCATATTTAGTATCAATGACTTACCGTTCTAAACGAGAAGCGTCTCGGGTTTCGGGTCTCGGGTTTCGGCCCCGGACTCAGATCCGGAATTGGAACTCGAAACTCGGAACTCGAAACACCTCCGCATCCGCCGGCTTCACGCTCATCGAGCTGATCGTTGTCGTGGTTATTATTGGATTGCTCGCGGGGCTGGTGCTGCCGCAATTTATTCGGCAAGAGGAGAAAGCAAAACTCAAGGCGACTCGGGCCCAGATCGAGCTTCTCGGTACCGCGCTGGACACCTTTCGTCTCGATATTGGGCGGTATCCAACGACGGAAGAAGGTCTCCAGGCGCTGAGACAAAAGCCGGCCACTCTCGATCGCTGGGACGGGCCTTACTTAAAGAAAGAGCTGCCCGAGGATCCCTGGGGTAAGCCTTACGTGTACAAGAGCCCGGGCGATCATGGGCCCTATGATATTATTTCCTATGCTGCCGACGGCGTCCCAGGAGGCGAAGGGGATAACCGTGATATCACCAGTTGGGAACGATAGCCACGGCTTCACCCTTCTGGAACTCGTATTGGTTCTGCTGCTTCTGGGAGTCTGTAGCCTCATTGTCATCCCCAATATCGAAAAGGGGATTCAGAACCGGGAAGTCAAAGGATCCGCTTTGGCTCTGGCCGCGGTCGCCCGCGACCTCCGCAGTCGGGCACTTTATGATGGGATTCCCCGGCAACTTGTGCTAAATATTCCGCAGAACAGTTACCGGGTCGAGCGCGATAGAGAAGTGCAGTTTCCGCCCGGTGTAAAATTTGTCGAGATAGAGGGTGGAGAGATGCTTGAGGGCGGTGCCCGGCAGTTCCTATTTTTCCCCAACGGCAGCAGTCACGGTGGAGAAATCGCTCTGTCGGATGGCCGACATCTGTTTCGCTACTCCATTCGCCTGGAGCCCCTCACCGGCAAAATCGCAGTATCGCGCAGCGACGGATCATGAAGTCTTTGCCAACTCTCGGTAATTCAGCCAAGGGGTTCACCTTGCTGGAAGTCGTCGTTGCGATGACTATAGTAGGTCTCGGTATCGTGACGTTATTGCAGATATTTTCCTTGGGACTTCGCCTGGGAGCCAGGAGCACGGTTCGGACCGAGGTGGTTACCGACGGCCGTCAAGTCATGGACGAATTCCTGGCACGAGGGACCTTGCAGGAGGGCACGGAACGGGGAACTCTCGACCCGAAAAGCCGCTGGAAACTGGAGGTGCGGGGGACGAAGAATGCCTCGACGGAACTTTCATTGTCGAATGCCTGGGAACTCAAAGAAGTTGCGCTCGATGTGGTGATGACCGACGCCGGTCGAGAGAGGCATGTCGAGTTTAACACGCTGCGCTTGGTGAGGAAGAAAAACCCATGAGGACTGGAAGCTCGCCTGTTTTCTCAACGGTCGGGTTCACTCTCATCGAAGTCGTGCTCGCTCTGACGATCTTTGCCCTCATGGGAACGATACTTTACGGAGCCTTCTTTCTCGGCCACAGGGCGGTGGAAAAATCTCAGGGAAGCTTCGAAAGTAATCAAAAGCTTCGCTCCTTCGGCGATCTATTGGGGAGCTACATTCGGTCGACGTATCCTTATCGCGCCTCGCCCCAAGATCCCACGTTCTTTTTTGAAGGAGAGGAAGACGGTTTGACCTTTGTCTCGTCGCACTCACTGGCAATGGGGGGAAGAGGCATGGCCAAAGTTCATATTTCACTGGAGAACAAAGAAAACGGCGCGCAAACCGTAAGGCTGGAGGAGAACGTCCCCGTGCGGCTCGGTGACGAAAACGGGGAAAGTGGCCAGCACAATGGCGTTGTGCTGCAGGAAGGCGCGCGGGAATTTCGTTTGGCGTATCTCAATCCGCAGGTGGAGGAAGAAAAGTGGGAGGAGCGTTGGAACGGCAGTGAGCAAAAAGCGTTGCCCCGTGCCGTGCGGGTTAGCTATCGGAACGGCGCGGGCAAAGAAGTTCGTTGGGTCTTTCCCGTCATGATGAGCGTGCTAGCGCAATGAAGTTTCAATGGCACGGCATTCGGAACTTTTCCAAACTCGCTAGCGAGCGCGGCGTCGCGTTAATCGTGGTGCTATGGATCTTTATTTTCCTATTCGTTGTTGCATTTGGCTTTAGCGCTTCCGTCCGGGAGGAAGCCGCGGCGGCCGGTCGATACGGCGATGAAACCCAGGGCTACTACCTGGCGATCGCCGGTTTCGAACAAGGGCTGTACGATTTTCTCAGCCAGTCCTCCGGTCGAGAATTGCAGCAAAGCCAAAAGAGCAACGATCTCTTTGATGGGAGCTGGCGTGAGCAAAATCTGGGCGGCGGCGTCTACCGGGTTCGCTTAATTGATGAGGGAGGGAAGATCAATATTAATCGTGTGGACGAAGCCATACTGCGTCGCATCTTTACAAACCTGGGGATAGAGGAGCCGCGCCGGTCGATCCTGGTCGATTCCATTATGGACTGGCGCGACCCCGATGATCTCCATCGCGTCAATGGCGCAGAGAACGACTATTATCTTTCGTTGAACCCGCCTTACACCGCTAAAAATGGCTTTTTCGACACCGTCGAGGATCTGCTTTGGGTGCGGGGGATGACCTCCGATCTTTTCTATGGCTATGCAGAAGGCAATCAAGCGGCTGGTAGCGATGCCTCGACCATAGGATTGCAAAAAATATTTACCGTCAATAGCCCCATTGACCGCGTCAATCTTCGGACCGCTTCGGCGGAGGTCATCCACGCGCTCATGGGGATTCCTCTCGAGAAGAGCCGTGGGTTCGTCGAAGAGCGCAAAAAACTTTCCGAAAAGACCCTCGCGGATCTGCTGCCTCTTTTGGGAATCAGTGCCGGGGATTCCGCCATGCAAATGTTCATCTTTGCTAATCCCTCGGTCGTCGCGGTAGAAGCTGAGGGACGGCCCACCGACTCCCGAGTTTCTCACAGGATCAAGGGCATAGTGCGGATGGGCGGCGGCCAGCAAGGTTTTGAACTCCTACGCTGGATCGACCGTGATGGGGGCTACCGCAATAATGAATCATAGGCTACAATGCGACATTCGTTGTCGAGGGTATTTATCGCCCTCAAGAATCGAACGTAAGACATAAGACCATGATGGCTCCAAAGTGGTTAAAAGATTTCTCACGTGCCGATTTCCTGAGAAGCGTCGGTCTTTACGTGACGCGCGATCGCTTAGTTTTCGTGCGTATGCGCAAAAACGTTCTCAACGTTTCGTTGCTGGAGCAACAAACGGAGGAGTTGCCGTTGGGCGAGAATCAGCAGGCCATCTCCGAGCTGACGGGCTGGATCGCCGAGGACGTGAGAGAAATTGCTTTGAAGGCCGAAAATGATTCCCATGAACGCGCCATACGCCAAGCGATTCTTTCACTCTTGCCCCACTTCAGGGCCGGCAGGGACCCGGTATTCATATGCGTGCCCCAAGAACAGGCCGTCGTCCAGCAGCTCTTTTTCCCTCAGGCAGCCGAGGCGAATTTACAGCAGGTGCTTGAATACGAGATCGAGCGCCAACTGCCGTTTCGGCGCGAAGATATCTATTACGATTACCTTCCCATCGGCAAGAAGGGCGACAAGATAGCTCTCTATCTGTTCGCCATTCCGAAGAAAAGTCTCACCGGTTTGATCGATCTGCTGGGTTCTTTTGGAATCAAGCCCAGCGGCGTGGAGACGACCGTTACCGCGCTCGCCAATTATTTCCTGTTCTGTAAGGGAGAAGTTTCGGAGACCGCCACCGTCGTTGGCAGCCATGATCAGACCTGGGAGATGATTGGACTCCAATCCAACGTCAACGGATGGAAGCCAAGCCACAACTTGCTTTACTCCCACTGGTTCCCCGCGTCCGACTGGGCTCAAGGCACTGGCAGAGAATTGCTCTATGAACGCCTCAGCCAGCCGTCGACACATTATAACTGGGGAGAATTGGGAGAGTCGTTTCGATCCGTGAACGGCAAATTCCTAGAATATCAAGACCTCTTGGCAATTGGGAACGAACGGCTTAAGGGCAGCGACCCGATCGTTGATGCGAACGTTTTGCCGGCCATCGGAGTGGCCCTCCGAGGCGTGCGGGAGGCTTACTTTACGACTAATTTCCTGCGGCATGAGGGGGCTGATCATAGTCGCGGCAAGGCGCTCTCGATTGTCAATGCCGTGCTTGTAGGATTGCTGTTTGTCGGATTGATCGGTTGGGGGGTGAGCTATCCGATCAAGGACGAGTTACGATTGCGGCAGCTGCAAAATGAAAATCAAAAACTCGAGCCATCGGTCGGGGTCCTGCGCCGCGAAGAGACGCAACTGCAAAAAGCGCGAAAAGAAGCCACCTTTCTCTCGGATCTCGGTCGGCGCCGGGGCGAGGTGCTTCGGGTTCTTGACGAACTGTCGAGAATCGTCCCAACGAACGCCTATCTGTCGAATCTGCGCTATCGTGCAGGGGTATTGGAGATTCAGGGAAACGCCGAGAACGCCTCTGCTTTGATTCCCCTCCTGGAGCGGTCCCCCGTGTTCGAGAACGTCAACTTCAATGCGCCGTCCAATCGCGGCCGCGACAATCGCGAAACCTTCTCGCTGAAAGCCGATTTGGAAAAACCCAAAGCGACGCCAACCAAACAACCATGAAGCTTTTTTGGCAGCGACTCTCCCGCAGAGAGCGGGGACTGGTGGTTTTGACGCTGGTTATTCTCTTTCTGATTTTGGGCCAATACATCGTGGTTGCCCCGTTCCTCGAACGACGGGAGTGGATCAAGAGTCAACTTGACAGCCAGCCACAGCTGCTGGAAAAAAACCTTCGCTATCTAGCCCAGAAGGAAGCGCTGGCAACCGCCTTAGAATCGACGCAAAACGAGATCAAGGCCCGTGAACCGAAACTGCTGACGGGCGATACCCTTTCTGTAAGCGCATCGGATCTGCAAGACACCGTTCAGGGATTAGCGACCCGAGAGGGGACTCAAGTCATTACGACACGGGTATTGAATCCGGAACCTGCGGGATCGTTTTCGAAAATTGCTATTCAGATGGAGATCGGCGGGCAAATCGAGCAGATCGCGAGTCTCGTTCGAGGAATCGAAACCTCTCCGAAACTCCTCGTCGTCGACGAGATCAACGTACGATCGCTCTTCAGGCCCATCGGCTTTCCGCAACCTCAGGGCGTGCCCCAAACGGCCGCGCAAAATCTTCGAGTGAGCATCACCGTGGCCGGCTATGCCCGCACTCAGCCGGCGCCAATCGCCAAGAGCGGAAATCCAGGTGACGAGGCGAGAGGTAGCGGCCAAAGACAGACCGAAGAGTAGTCAAAAATATTTGAAATTTTCGGTTGAAGTTTGTTAGGGATTGGGAAAAACGATGACTCGCGCGAAGACGCAAAGCTCGCCAAGTTCGAAGAAGATATTTTTCTTTGCGCTCTTGGCGTCTTGGCGCGATAAAGTTTTTTGAAGTCGTTTTGTTGAACAAGAATCGAATCTGTATTGGCAGAGGAACCAGCGATGGCGGCGAGCGTTTAGCTCGGCGCGCAAAAAGTATGGGTGGTTTGGGCCATTATCTCTGGAGTTTTCAGGGCTAAATCAAAGTGTTCATAATCAGGGTTCAGTAACATGGGTGATCTGAGTCAATCGGCTAAGCCAGACTCTTTCTCAGCGGATCTCCCGGCGGAGGGATAAAAAGATTCTTACGCGATCTTCATTGTTTGGCGCCGTACTTCTAGTCGCCATAGGATTTGTTGGAACCGAGATTTATTGGTTCTGGAAAAACGGCCCCTGGGATCTGCCTACTCGCGCAAAGGCTAAGGTTTCGCCGCTGATGGGCGAAGAGAAACTGGAAGACAAAAAGCCTCCGTTAGCGGGGACTGAAATCATCATCAGCAAAAATCTTTTCGACCCTGAACGTGGCGAAGGAAGGAACCGGGAAGCCGAGACTAACTCCAAGGCCTTTCAGAGAATTCGTGGCATGGTTCTCCTAGGTACCGCGATTCTGGGAAATAATCGCTATGCTGTTTTGCGTGATCAAGGCCCGGGGGTCCCAGGGCAGGTTGTTCCAGGCCAACAACCACCGAACGTGATGAGGCTAAAATTGGGCGATGACGTCGAGGGATTCAGGTTGAGCGATATCGGTGAGAAGCAAGTTGTTTTCACGAAAGGAGCGTCGCGCGTGGAAGTCTTGTTGGACTATTTTCGAAAAGGCGAGACACCCGCTCCGAAGGTACCCGTTCCAGGCCAAGCGAGGAGGGTTCAGCCAAATCCAGTTCCAGGGCCGATACCAGGACAAGTGGGGACCCCGGGACAGGGAGTTAATCCAATTCCCGCACCCGCGCAGGTTGGTCCGACGACACCGGTATCCCCACGGGTCGTACCAAATTTGCCGCGCCGGGAAAGGATACCGGTTCCGCAACGGAACCAGTCCGAATCGGAGGAATGATGCTACGGAATCGATGCACCATTTTCGTAATCGCGCTGTTGGCCGCGGATAGGACACCATCTCTGTTCGCGCAAAATACGGGCGCGCCGCAATCCCAAGAGGCTCCGGCACAAGGCCAGCAACCACCGGCACCGCGCGCTCCAGCACCTCCACAAACGACACCTCAAGCACAACCTCAGAGCACGCCGGAGGCTGGTTCTGTGCCGACGCAGCAACCCGCACCCGGCCCCACTCCCCAGGGTGCGCCGCAACCGGGAACACCCGTTCCGCCGGCCGGTCAGGTGCCAGCGCCGCAAGCTGCACCGGAACGCAGGCTGCTGCCCCCACCCGCCGCTCCTTCCGGGGGAATGGTCTCGCTTAATTTTAATCGAGCTGATCTCGTCGAGATCATTCACATCATCGCCCAACATCTGCGGCTCACTTACACCATCGATCCCGAAGTGAAGGGCACGGTGACAATTAACAGCGCGGAACCATTGAGGACGGAAGATCTGCTGCCGATTTTTCACCAGGTACTGCGTATGAACGGCGCCGTTGCCGTGAGGACCGGGAATCTCTATCACATCATGCCGATCAAAGAGGGCAAGGGTCTGGCACGTCCCATGGGACAGGACAAGGAGGACAGCTTTGCGCTCCAAATCGTGCCGGTGCGTTTTTTTTCGGTGGCGGAAATGAAAAGAGTCCTTACGCCGTTTCTCCAGCCCGGCGGTGAAATCATCGAGAACCCGCGGGGAAATTTTCTCATCATCATGGATCTGCCTTCAAACATTCAGCGCCTCATGGAGATAGCAGATCTCATCGACGTCCAGGTTTTTGCCGGCACGCGAATGGAAATCTATCAGCCCAAAATCGCCAGCGCCGAGGATCTAGCGCAGGAAATGACGAAAGTGATGCAGTCCTTTGCCTCGTCGGCGCCCCAACCGGATAGCTTTACCGCTGAATTCATCGCGCTCCCAAGAATCAATCAGCTATTGGTTATCAGCCATAGCGAGGCGGCTTGGACTTACGCCAAACGCTGGCTGGATCGGATCGACGTTATCACGGAAGGACCCGGTCGGCGGATTTTTATCTATCCGGTAGAGAACGGCAAAGCGGAGGATCTGGCAAATGTATTGAACCAGGCTCTCGGCCAGCCAGCGACGGCAACTAGAAGTTCAACCCAGACGTTGCAGAATCTGCACCGTTCCACCACCACCTCGGGAACAGGCTCGGGGACAGGCCAGCCTGGAAGTCAGTTTGGAGGTCCTCAGTTTGGAGGTCAAATGGGGGGTCCACCGACTTCTTCAAGGAGCTATCCCCCCTATTGAAATTCCAGGACCGGACGGCAGGCGGTGTTTTACGCCAGCGAGTCAATTCCTAGAAAAGCAGAGAACGTAATTCTCAAGGCTAAAATTGGTTGTCTAGAATCAAAGGTGAGAAAATGATGCGTGCATTCCAGATTACGACTTTTGTCTTCTTGTTTGCCTCTGGTTTGATCACTGAGAAACACTACGCTAGAGCCGCAGCGGCGCCCGGTCAAGCACCAGTGCCGGTTCCCACGCCGGCCCCTGTTACGCCTCAACCGCCCGGGGCTCCCCGGCCGCCAACCGGCGCACCCCAAGCGGCGAAGCCAGAAGAACAACTGCGAATCGTGGCAGACCCGGCGACCAATTCTTTGATTGTCTACGGCACCGCTCAGGAGTTTCAGAATGTTAAAAACATTCTCAAAGATTTGGATATAGTCCCTCGCCAGGTCCTGTTAGACGTGCTCGTTGCGGAGGTGACACTCAAGAACTCTGAAAATTTCGGCATCGAGTATGAAATATTTAAAGGCAATACCTCGATTTTTGGACAAACGTTCGGTTCTGGCGGCGCGGTGCGAAGTGGCATATTGCCAGCACTACCGGGGATGGCGACCATAACGCCTTTTGGAAACGGCATCAGTGGTATAATAGGCCGGAGTAATGCTGTTCGGGCCTTTATCAATGCGTTAGCAACGGATTCGCGCGTCAAAATCCTCTCTTCTCCGAGCGTACTGGCCACCGACAATCGCCCCGCCCGAATCCAGGTTGGTAGCGAGGAGCCGATACCGACAGGTCAGCTCGTTGCTGTCGTGGGTGCTGCGAGTCCATCTTCCAGTACAACTATCCAGTACCGTAACACGGGAAGGATCGTAACCATCATCCCACAGGTTAATTCACAAGGACTGGTGAATCTCCAGATTCTGGCTGAAGTAAGCCAACGTGGGGCGAATGTCCTGGTAGGAACGGATTCTTTCCCCGCTTTCGACACACGGCAGGCAGAGACCACGGCTGTGGTCCAGGACGGAGACACCCTTGCGATTGGCGGAATCATTGCGGATAACAGATCTCGTTCTCGTACGGGAATTCCATATCTAATGGACCTTCCATGGATCGGGCGGTTCTTTGGGTCAACGGCTGACACACTGGATCGCACGGAACTAATCATGCTGATTACGCCGCACGTGATTCGCAGTCGAGATCAAGCCGAACAAATCACTGAGGATTTTAAGAAATCGCTTTCGACCGTGCGGAACGAGCTTGACCGAATGGCAAGAGAACGAGAGAAGTTACAACAAAGGCCATTATTAGAGCAAAAACCGACGCTGCCTGGGCCTTCTGGCGATGTGGCGCCGGCGCCCAACCCGCCACCAGCACCGGCGCCAAGCGCGGCGCCCGCCGGACCCGGGGCGTCGGCCGCGCCGGTAAGAAAAATCAACGTATCGTCAAAGACGTCTCCAAACGACGCAGTAAAAGGTCTTCCGTCAGCCGCCGGTTTGCAAGTGCTAACCCCGGCGCCGGCTGGTAGTACTCTTTCAGTACAGGTTGAAAATTCCCAGCCGGCGGAAGTGCCACAGGTCGCCCCCCAGCACGCTTATGCGCTATCGGTTACACGTCATCCAGAGAAAACTTCGGCTTCTGCGATGTCGAAACCGGCTAGCGCAAAGGAGGACCTGAAATCGGCTCAACAATGGACGGTTCAAGTCGCCTCTATGGAGCGAAAGCAAGACGCCGAGGCGCTTGCCAAGGTGCTGGGCGCGAAGGGTTATGATGCCTATGTTGTAACCGCCGACGTTAATGGAAAGGCCTGGCACCGCGTTCGTGTAGGGCAGTCGGCAAACCTTGCCGATGCTTCAAAGCTGCAAAAAACGCTCAAGATGTCAGAAAAATTGGCAGCAGCTTATGTTATAACGCGATAGTCACAAATCTCTCAGTCAGTTCCATTTCGGACCCCATTGTGATAGCGTCCCTCCCCAGTCAAGATTCCCCGATTACCAGTAACGATTATTTGCAAAGGAGGAGAGATGATTATCAATGCACATATGAAACACTTTTTCTTCTCGATTTTGCTCCTGGCTCTCTTTACGTATATAGGCTCTGGGATCGCTTCTGCACAAGACTGTTCTTCCCCCGGGGTCGGGAAAAGGATAAACGCCTTAGCAAATAATGTAAGTGTTACAACAACTGGAACAAAACTCTCCTACACAGTGCCAGTGGGTCATTCAGCGGTAAGTTTTAGCCGGACCTATTTTTCTTCCGGCAGCGCGACTATCGAATTCCAACTTAGCGGCGTCACGATAAACAGGGTTGTGGGTGGGTCGCTGTTTGACGGCAACTGGATCTCGTTAGAAAGCGGCGATACTATAGCGGCTGTTGTAGTTGCAAAGGGTACTGCCACAACCGCCGATTTTTCGATATCAATCGTACAATGCGATTCCTGAGCTTACGTAGAACAAACGGAAGCTATAAGTGAGTCAACGCGTAGCAGGTTGGTCATTACGGAAATCCCGGACAAATGCGACTAATCGAAGTGCCGCCGCAGCCCAGTTCTTGCTTTTAGTATCACAACTGATCTTCTGCTGATAACTTCTGACGGCTGCATCGTATCTAAATTGCACGCGGCTGTCCGAACGTCAGATTTGATGGCGCTAACACTCTCCGGACGCTGAATCGTAGTTGACTGCGTCTCGCGTAAGGGTTTGTTGCCAAGTTTTAATAACGCTCTCCTGTCTGCTATGCTATTCATAATACCGAGTCATATGGGTCTAAAAGTGCTGATTCGCGGCGGCGGCGAGATGGCGAGTGGAATCGCCCATCGACTGCATCAATGCCACATGGACGTGCTGATCACCGAGATCGAACATCCGACGGCGGTGCGGCGGACCGTTGCTTTTGCCGAAGCGGTTTACCAAGGATATCAGACTGTTGAAGGCGTGAAAGCGGTTAGCGTGAGCAATGCGGAGGAAGCCCGGGCGCAATGGGCAGGCCGGAACATTCCGCTGCTGGTGGATTCTGACGCTTGGATCCGAGAAAAGATCATGCCTGCTGTTGTCGTGGATGCGATTATGGCTAAAAAAAATACCGGTACCACGATTTCCGACGCGCCGCTTGTCATCGGCGTCGGGCCCGGTTTTGTGGCGGGGGTGAACGTCCATGCAGTGGTGGAAAGCAATCGCGGTTATCACCTGGGCCGAGTGATATGGAACGGGGAGGCAGAGACCGATACCGGAATTCCATCAAGCGTGACAGGTTTCACGAATGCCCGCGTGTTCAGGGTACCCTGCGCAGGACGTTTCACGGCATTGCGCAATATTGGGGACTCGGTCAACGCGGGTGATACGATTGCCGAAGTGAAGGAAGTTCCGATCAAGGCGGGGATCCACGGACTCGTTCGTGGCATGCTAAAAGACGGCATCGAAGTGCCCCAGGGCATCAAGGCGGGCGACATTGATCCCCGTGGAGAAAGGGAGTACTGTTACGCGATTTCCGACAAGTCAAGAGCCATCGCCGGCGGCGTTCTGGAGGCCATTCTCCATGCTTTCGAGAATCTAAAAGTTCCTGCCGCGTGAAAGCGCGTTATTTAATATCTCGGATGGTGAGGCGAAAGTGAATCCGAAAGAGCTTACTATTGAAAGAGTCCAGGAAGTCCTGAGGGAGGAGCGATACATCTGCGATCGGTCATTGGCGACGATCGTCTATCTTTCCCTGCTCATGGGCAAGCCGGTGCTTCTGGAAGGAGAGGCGGGGGTCGGCAAGACGGAGGTCGCCAAGGTCCTGGCCAAAGTTCTCGGCGCGAAACTGATCCGTTTGCAGTGCTACGAAGGGCTGGATGCGAACACCGCCCTCTACGAATGGAACTATCCGAAGCAGATGCTGCGGATCAAGCTCGAAGAGGTCGAGCATGGCGATAAAGAGGCGGTCGAGACTGAGATCTTCAGCCAGGAGTATTTGATCAAGCGGCCTTTGCTGGAGGCAATCCAAAGCGACGGCGCCAACCCGCCGGTGCTGTTGATCGACGAAATCGATCGAGCGGACATGGAGTTCGAGGCGTTTTTGTTGGAGGTTTTGTCGGATTTTCAAATCACGATTCCCGAAATCGGCACGGTCGCGGCGAAACATCGCCCGTACGTTTTTCTCACTTCCAATCGCACGCGCGAGATTCACGATGCGCTCAAGCGCCGCTGTTTGTACCATTGGATCGAATACCCGAGCTTTGAAAAGGAATATGAAATTATCACCACCAAGTTCCCGGAGGTCGAGGCGACGATGGCCCGACAAATCTGCGCTTTTATGCAGCGGGTGCGCGAGATGAATTTTTACAAACGACCCGGAGTAGCCGAAACTTTGGATTGGGCGTCTGCTCTCATCGCTCTCAACCGAAAGGGGTTGGACGACAAGACCGTCGTGGAGACAATGGGATGCGTGTTTAAGTATCGGGAAGATCTGCACCACTTGCGCGAACAGATCGAAGGGAGACAACTGAATCTGGAGGCTTTGCTGAGAGTGTCGCCCGAATTGGTGAGCTAGCGAGAAACCAATGGAAGTCACCCCTGAAGCCATTGCGGCTGCCGTCCACCGCTTTTCCTCGGTGCGGGGTCACGGGACGCTGCCTAATTTGATGGCCTTCGCGCGCGCGTTGAAACAGCTTGGCGTGAAGGTCAGCTTGAGCCAAGTGATCGATGCTTCGCGGTCGGTAGAGTTCGTCGACGTCGCCCGCAAGTCTGACTTTCGCGCTCTGCTACGCTCCAATTTGATTTCCCAGAAGGAAGATTTCCCGATTTTCGACATGGTCTTCGACTGCTTCTGGCGCGAGCAAGTCTACGAGCGGGTGCCGATGGAGAGCCTTGAAATCGAAGGGACGCCGACGGAATCGAGAGCGCAAGAGGGGGGAGACGAAGAGGGCTTGGAAGAAGCGATCGCGGAGACGATGGCTAATAACGACGTCCCATTGGAAGATCTGGAGGAGTTTTCGATTCCAACCTACAGCCCGCAGGAGCTGCTCAATCATAAGGACTTCAGCGAGATGGGCGTCGAGGAGAGCCGCGCGATCGCGCGGGCGATCTTGCTGATCGCCACCAAGATCGCGACGCAGATCAGCCGGCGCAAGAAACGCGCGCGCAAAGGCAACGCCGTCGATCCGCGCTGGACCATGCGCAACAACATGAAATACGGCGGCGAGATTATCGACCTGGTGAACCGCAAGCGACGAATCAAGAAAACCAAAGTGGTCCTGCTCTGCGATGTCAGCGGTTCCATGGATTGTTACAGCCGCTTCTTGATCCAATTCATGTACGGGCTTCAGAACGAGCTGTGGGGCGTAGAGACCTTCGTCTTCAGCACGTCGCTCAGCCGCATTACCCACTTGATCCGCACCAAGGATATCACCAATGCTTTGGAAAAAATTTCCGCCAGCATTCTAGGCTGGTCGGGCGGTACGAACATCGGCCGGTCGCTTCATGCCTTCAATCGCAACTTTGCGCCCAGCATGGTCACACATCGAACGGTTGTCGTCATCATCAGTGACGGTTGGGATCGCGGCGACGTCAGTTTGCTGGAGCGGGAGATGCAGGGCTTAAAACGCCGCTGTAAAAAGATCATCTGGCTGAATCCGCTTTTGGCCAGCGAGAACTATGAGCCGCTGTGCAAGGGAATGCAGGCCGCGCTCCCTTATCTGGATCTTTTTCTTTCCGTGCATAACGTCGACAGCCTCATTGCGTTGGGGCGCACGCTGCAGAAAATGGTGGCATAAGAGACTCGAGGATAAGAGAATCGAGGATGGAGGATCGCTATCCGAAATACCGAAGATCAAGAATGGAGGATTCAAGATCGCCATCGTCGATCATCGATTTTCGATCATCGTACTAAGACTTGGAGGTAAGAAAATGGCAGGTCAAGGAACATGTTTTGATGACGCCCGTTCGGAGACAAAGAAGAAAGACTCCGTCTATCATCAGGTGAAGGAGTTCCTCGATAAGGGTGAGACTCTGGCGGTGGCGACCATCGTGTCGGCGAAGGGTTCGACGCCGCGGGAAGTGGGCGCCAAAATGGTAGTGACGGCGTGGGGAGAAATCCTCGGGACCATCGGTGGCGGCTGTGGTGAGGCGGATGTGAAACGCGAAGCGATTGAAGTGATTCGCACGCGCAAACCCCGAATGGTCAGAGTCGACCTTTTAGACGACATCTCGTCGGATAGCCCCGCGGTTTGCGGCGGTATCATGAACGTCTTCATCGATCCATGGTGGAAAGAGCGCGATGAGGAGGTGGCCAGCCCGAAATGAGTTCGCTGTCTGAAGAACTGGTCCGGATCAGCGAGCAAGAAGCTGCCGCGGTGCTCGCCACCGTGATCGAGGTAGAGGGAAACGACCGCGTAGAGCCCGGTGCCAAGTGCCTGATTCGTGACGGCAAGATAACAGCGGAAACCGTGGGTGACGCCAGGGTAGTTCAAGCGATCCTCCAGGAAAGCGGCACCCATCTGCGAGACGAAAAGTCCAAACTGGTATCGCTCGACATTCCCGATGCCGGGGGTAGGCTGCAAATCTTTTTCGAAGTGATGCCCGCCCCGCCCAAGCTGATCGTTGTCGGCGCGGGGCATATCGCCGTGCCGCTAGCGAAGATAGCCAAGGTTTTAGATTTTCACGTGACCGTGATCGATGACCGCTTACTGTACGCCAATCGTGAGCGCTTCCCGGATGCGGACGAAGTCTTGGTCGGCGATATGGCGCAGATGTTGAAGGAGATGACCATCACTCCGTCCTGCTATATCGTGCTGATCACGCGGGGACACAAGTACGATGAGCCGTGCTTGCGCGAAATTATCCACAGCCAGGCGAAATATATCGGCATGATCGGCAGCAGGCGGCGCATCAAGGCCTGTTTTCAAAGGTTCCGCGACGAAGAGAAGATCGCCGAGGAAATGATCGAAAGAGTGTATGCTCCCATCGGTCTCGATATTGCGACCGAAACGCCGGCGGAGATCGCGCTGTCGATTCTCGGCGAGGTCATCAAGGTGCGACGAGGCGGCAAGGCGGCTTCTCTTTCCGACCGTTAGGGTCACGGCCGTGGCGGCAATGCGCAAAATAACCGGGGTCATCTTCTCCGACTTGGGCCAGGCCTCGTCTTTCATGAAGCTAGATTGGGTTCAACGAGCGTTGGCGAAAAGCCTCGGCTTCGCTGCCTTCCCAGCCACGCTCAACGTCCGACCCAAGACGCCCGAAGACGCGCAAGTTTGGCAGAACGTTCAGAATGAGTCTAACGAGATTGCGCTCCGGTCGGCGGATGATGGGTTTTGTAGCGCCCGGCTCTATCGAATTGAAATTCACGGACTTGGGAATTCCCGTCAACGCAAGATCAACGGAGCGGTTTTGCTTCCCGATGTGACGAATTATCCCAAGGATAAAATAGAAATCGTTGCGCCGGTCCGATTAAAAGAAGCATTCGGCGTGCAAGACGGTGATCAAATAACATTGGAGTTTGTCAATTGAGTAAGAAAAAAAGATTGATCATTGGCATTTCCGGAGCCACCGGCGCGATATACGGTGTTCGGATTCTTGAGATTCTCGGAAAACTCGAAGACATCGAAACCCATCTGGTCTTGACCAAGGCAGGTAGAATGACCATTCAGGTGGAGACTCCGTACGCCGTAAAAGACGTGGAAGCGATGGCGGACGTCGTGCATGATATCAGTAACGTCGGGGCGAGTATCTCCAGCGGTTCCTTTCGCACGGAAGGCATGGTGATCGCGCCTTGTTCGATGAAATCGATGGGCGGCATCGCTCATTCTCTGGGCGGCGACCTTTTGGTGCGCGCGGCAGATGTCGTACTCAAGGAGAGAAAAAAACTGGTTTTGGTCGTCCGAGAGACGCCGCTTCACTTGGGTCACTTAGAGGCGATGGCGTCGCTTGCCCGCATGGGCGCGATTATCTTCCCGCCCGTCCCGGCCTTTTACCACCGGCCCAAGACTTTGGAAGAAGTCATTAACCAGACCTGCACACGCATTCTCGATCAGTTCGACATCGACGTTGGCCTCTTCCACCGCTGGGACGACGAAGGGATGAGCCGACACCCCGAGGCGGTGAAGGCGACGCCGCTTGCTGCCGCAAAGGTGCGTCAGGTCGCCAAGAAGCAACGCTGAGATCCCCTCCGCTCTAATATCATGCCTCGCCGAAGGGTTAGAAAAGCCCTCACCCCAACCCAGCAGCGCAAGAGAGAGCACCTCGAGCTTTGTCTCGATACTAAGAGCGTCACAAACTCGTCGGGTACAGGACTCGACCGATACCACTTCGTCCACAACGCGCTGCCTGAACTGGACATGGACCAAATTGACTTGAGCGCGACTTTTCTCGGCAAGCGGCTCAAGGCGCCCATTCTAATTTCATCGATGACCGGAGGATTTGACCTCGCCCGGAAAGTGAATCGCAACTTGGCGGCGGCAGCGCAACAGCTGGGCCTCGCCATGGGCGTCGGCTCGCAGCGGGTGGCCATCGAAGAACCGTCCGTAGCTGAGTCCTTTCAGGTCAGAGATGTGGCGCCGGATATTTTATTGTTGGGGAACCTGGGCGCCGTCCAGCTCAATTACGGCTATACGGTTCAGCATTGCCGGCGTGCGGTGCAGATGATCAGCGCGGACGGTTTGATCCTTCACCTCAACGTATTGCAGGAAGCCGTGCAGCCGGAGGGGAACCGCAACTTCAAGGGGCTCACCAAAAAAATCTCTGAGGTTTGCCGTGAATTGGAATTCCCCGTGCTAGCGAAGGAAGTGGGCAGCGGAATTTCTACGGATGTGGCGATCCGACTGAGAGATGCGGGCGTGAAGGCCATCGATATTGCGGGTCGAGGCGGAACCTCTTGGTACGCGGTGGAGGCCAAGCGGGCCACGAGTAAAGGGAAACCCGCTGAGACGACTTTTTTGGATTGGGGTATTCCAACTGAGGAGGCGCTCGTCACCGTACGCCAAGCGGTCCCTGATCTACAACTGGTTGCTTCGGGTGGAATCCGAACTGGGTTGGATATCGCCAAATGCATCGCCTTAGGCGCCGATATCGCGGCCCTGGGGCAACCCCTACTGGCTTCGGCTTTAGAGTCCACGGCTAAGGTGGTAGAGTTCCTCGGCGGCATCATTGAGGAGATCAGAGTTGCCATGCTTTGTGTGGGAGCGCCCAATTTGGCTGTTCTCAAGAAAATCCCCCTCGTGCGGCGAGACCCCTCGGGCTATCCGCTCTAAAGCTTTGGGACTTAATTCAAAACCTTAGTCGGTATATTGGAAAATTCAATTGCTTGTATGTCCGACGAATTGAAAAAGCAGGTTCTCAGTTACTTGGAATCGCATAATACCATGACTCTAGGGACCTGTTTCCAAGACGTTCCATGGGCCGCGACAGTCTTTTATGCCAGCGACGGCCTTAAGCTCTATTTCTTTTCTGCTCCTGATTCGCGCCACTGTCAGAATTTAGCCGCCAATCCGCGGGTTGCGGCGACGATTCAAGAGGACTACAAAAACTGGCAACAGATAAAGGGAATTCAGCTCGAGGGACGGGTCATTCTGGTGGATTCGCTCGCGGAGAAGGCCAAGGCGATGGCGGTCTATGCGCGCAAATATCCGGAAGTCATCAAACTTTTCACCAACCCGTCGAGCGGAGTGTTTTACAAAGCCTTCCTGAAGGTGAAATTCTACTGTGTCGCCCCGGAGAAGGTCTTTTATATCGACAATGCGCAGGGCTTCGGTAAAAGGCAAGAGCTGGTCATGGCTGAACAGACCAAAAGAGTAAGCTCTCGCGTCTAACTGCTGTGAAGGATTAACCCATGTCACGACTGGTAGGAAAAGAACTGACGAAGTTGCTTTTGGATCGGCTAAGTGGCCAGGATGTCACGCCCCATGAGAGCAAGATCATCCCCATCTTTACCTTAGATGATCTTGGTTGGCCGCATCCCGCACTGCTGTCGTATTACGAAGTCGTGGCGAAGAACTCCTCTACCGTCGACCTCGCCCTTTGGAAGGACAGTTCGACGGCGAATAACCTCCGCCGTCTCGGTAAAGTTACCCTGATGATTACGGACAAGGGCATCAATTATTACCTCAAGGGTAGCGTTAAAGAGCTGGAAGCAGAGATGGCGGGGGCACCGCAAGTATCGCGGTTCCGGATCGCCACGGAGCAGTTACTGGAAGATCAAGAACCTAACGCCGAAATTACCAGCGGCATGACCTATAGCCGACTGACGAAGCGCGAGGGCACCGATTTCGCTGCGAAGGTCTTGCGCCTTTTACGCGAAAAGTCATGATGCGGAAACGAACCCTCCTGACCGTTATTCCATTACTTTTACTCGTGGGCGCGGGGTATGGCTTTTGGCGATTTAGAACTGGCGCCAAGGAGTCTCCTTATGTCACCGTGCCGGCACAACGAGAGGACGTTACCCAGGTAGTGTCCTCGACCGGGACATTGCAAGCTGTCATCACGGTTCAAGTCGGCAGTCAAGTCTCCGGAACTATCGACAAGCTTTTTGTCGACTTCAACAGCAAAGTGAAAAAGGAGCAGGTGATCGCGCAGCTGAATCAAGACAAATTCCAAGCCGCAGTCGATCAGGCGCGTGCCAACCTCCTCGCAGCGCAAGCCAACGTCGCAAAGGCGAAAGTGGCCATCGAGGACACGCAACGGACCCTGGAGCGAAACAAAGAATTGATGAAGCGGGAATTGATCGCGCAGAGCGAAATGGACACGGCTCAAACTGCTTACGATGCCGCCGTGGCTCAATACCAGGTGAACCGGGCGCAAGTCAACCAGGCGCAGGCGGCGTTGAATCAGTCTATGGTTGATCTTAACAATACGGTGATTCACTCGCCGGTGGACGGCATCGTGGTCTCTCGCAACGTCGATGTCGGCCAGACAGTGGCCGCCTCCCTGCAAGCGCCGACGTTCTTTACGATTGCCAATGACCTTTCAAAAATGGAAGTGCACACCAGCGTCGACGAGGCCGACGTGGGAAACGTGAATGAGGAGCAAGAGGTGACTTTTACCGTTGATGCTTTTCCGTCGCGCCGCTTTAGGGGCAAGGTCTACCAGGTCCGCAACGCTCCCACGATTGTGCAAAACGTCGTTACCTATGACGCGGTGGTGAGGATCGATAATAAAGAGTTGCTCCTCAAGCCCGGTATGACGGCTAACGTGCAGTTTCTGGTCAGTCGAAAAGAGAATGTCTTAACCGTCCCCAATGTGGCTATGCGGTTTAAGCCGCCCGATCAAAAAAACGAAGCCCAGGAGTTATTGCGGCAGGAGCAAAGCCGGGCAGCCCCAAAAGTCGGCGCGCGACGGACGAGCCGGCCCGGCAGTGGTGGTGGGGGGGCCCGAGGCGGCCGACGGCTTACTATTTATGTTCTGAGAGGCATCGAAGCTGAGCCCATGGAAGTCCAGCTCGGCATCACCGATGGGTCTAAAACCGAGGTGATGAGCGGTGATCTCAAAGAGAATGATTCCGTCATCATTGGAATGGCAAGCGGTGTGACGGCGCAGGGCCAAACCGGAATAGCGAATCCGTTCCAACCCGCCCGCCCGGGCGGCTTCGGCTTCCGATGAGCGAAGTCATTCGTGCCGAAAATCTTTACAAGACCTACCACATGGGAGACGTGGAAGTGCCGGCTTTACGCGGCGTCGATCTGACCATCGACCAGGCGGAGTTCGTTGCGGTTATGGGATCTTCCGGCTCGGGCAAGTCCACCTTTATGAATATCCTGGGTTGTCTCGATCGCCCGACCAGCGGCCGGTACTTTCTCGAAGGCCAAGAAGTCGGCTCCTTGTCGCGTGACGACTGGGCTCACATCCGCAATAAGCGAATCGGGTTTGTCTTTCAAGGATTCAATCTCTTATCTCGTACATCGGCGCTGGAAAACGTCGAGTTGCCGATGATGTATAACGGATTCGCCGGCAAACAGCGGCGCGAACGCGCGTTGGAAGTTCTTTCGTTGGTTGGACTCGACGAGCGTGTAGACCATATGCCCAATCAGCTCTCGGGCGGGCAGCAACAGCGCGTCGCCATCGCGCGGGCTTTGGTCAATCAGCCCTCTTTGATTCTCGCAGACGAGCCTACGGGCAACCTAGATTCGACGACGAGCGCGGAGATCATGGCTCTGTTTCGGCGACTGAACTCGGATCAGCACATCACCATTGTCCTCGTGACTCATGAGTCCGACATCGCGGCATACGCCGAAAGGCAGGTTCACTTTCGCGACGGCTCGGTTGTCTCCGACCAGAAGAAAACATGAAGCTAAAGATGAAGGGTTCTGGAATTTAAACAAGTGATCTAAAAGCAATCGAAAATCAAAAATCCAAAATCGCAAATTGGCCATGTGGTTCATGACTTTTAGAATCGCGCTTCGCGCGCTCGGACGGAATAAACTCCGCTCATTTCTGACGATGCTCGGAATTATTATCGGGGTCGGCGCGGTGATCGCCATGGTTGCCATCGGCGAGGGCGCCAAGGCGACCATCCGATCTCAGATCGCGAGCTTGGGCACCAACGTATTGATCGTGCTTCCGGGCACCGCAACTCAAGGGGGTGTGCGTACCGGGAGCGGGGGCGTCAATACGCTAGTGGACAGCGACGCCAAAGCGATGACACAAGAAATACGAGCCGCGGCTTTTGCGTCCCCCGTCATACGGCGCCCGGATCAGATCGTGGCGGGAAATCTGAACTGGTCGACTCTGACCCAAGGCGTGGCACCCGAGTTTCAGCAGATTCGCGAGTGGCAAGTGACAAAGGGCCGCTTCCTGCATGAAGGGGATATGGAGAGCGCCGCAAAAGTCGCGGTCATTGGACAGACCGTAGTCAATCAACTTTTCGGCAACGATGACCCCCTCGATGCCATCATAAGGATCAGAAACATTCCGTTTCGCGTGGTTGGAGTGCTAGCGCCGAAGGGGCAAACCAGCCAGGGCACCGACCAAGACGATACCATCCTAATGCCCTACACCACCATGCAGAAACGGCTCATGCGGATCACTTACGTGCAGAGCATCGTGGTTTCGGCGGTCAGCGCGGAACGCGTGCAGGAAGCCCAGGAGCAAATTACGGCTTTGCTTCGCCAGCGGCACCGCATCGGTCCCGACCGCGAGGACGATTTCATGATTCGTAATCTCTCGGACATCGCTGAAGCGGCTTCCACCAGCGCGCGGGTCATGGCGGTTCTCCTTGGTAGTGTCGCTTCCATTTCGCTTCTGGTAGGTGGCATCGGGATCATGAATATCATGCTGGTTTCGGTCACGGAGCGCACGCGCGAGATCGGCATCCGCATGGCCGTTGGCGCGCGGAGCCGGGACATCATGCTGCAATTTCTGGTGGAAGCGGTTGTAATGGCGGCCACCGGCGGCTCCATCGGTATCTTGCTCGGCATCGGCAGCTCCGAGGTGCTGAAGTTTTGGGCCCAGTGGCCGACCCTCGTGAGTCCCATCGTGGTCGCTATTGCTTTTCTTTTCTCCGCGGCCGTCGGCGTCTTCTTCGGTTTCTACCCGGCTAAGAAGGCGGCGCAGTTAGATCCTATCGAAGCGTTGCGTTACGAGTAGATCAGTGCGAAGTCTATCCCGCTACGGAAGGCGTTGATGCGGGTGACTTTGGCGCGCGCCGACCGCAGCTAGCTAGAGTCTCGGCGGACACGCCTGCTTCGTCGGGCCTAGGAAATCTTTGGGGATTATCGAGCGCTCTTCAATGAGGATGGAAGCTTCATTCAGTGCAACGAGGACGGAAGAAGCTCCGGAGGAAGCTTCCGATTTCCGTAACCGGCGCCGCGCTTCTTTAATATCTCTAGAGCGAATTAGTGAGGTCGCTATTTGCCTCCATCTTTTTTGTCTTGAAGCTTCTGGAGATCCTCTAGACGCTTAATGGCTCTCGCTCGGCATTTACAACATGCCAAGATAGAAACCGATACCTCTCGACAATCCGGACAATTTGGGTGCCCACAGAGTGGACAATTCGATCTGAGCAAGGGCCAGTCTCGCTGGTTGGCCATTCACTGGTCCTTTTGTTTGTCGGTCTCAATGACTGCTTTACTGAGATATCAAGGGAGGTAAACCCGGAGTTTGCTCCGCCGCTTGGACTGCTTTGTTTGCTCCGGCTTTGCATTGAGGAGGAGTCTCATTGCCTGGAGTTCCGACTTTAGTCGCTGAATCTCTTCTGTCATCTGTACGTTGACCTTTATGAGTTCTTCCTCGTTCTGCCTCAGTTGGTACTCCAAATCGGAGATCCTTGCCTTGAGGTTTTCTTCCGAGCCGATTGTGGCAGCTGCGCTTACAAGCGGTGCTCCCGATTCCTCCTGGATCAGCCCCTTACTGCTCGGACCGCCTTTTCCCGTGACGAAGGACTGCATCAAATCACCCCTTTTTTTGGTTTTTAAAACTCCCTGGTCTTTGTCAGCAAAGATGGTGCCCGGTAACAACCGTGCTATCTTGTCATGAAGTAGCTTTAGAACGGGAAGATTTTCTATTAGCTTTCGACAGCCGTGCGGAATGGGGTTGCCAATGGTGACAAAGATTTGACGCTATGACAGGAAAGGGCAATCGGCAACGCAGCCTTCAATTCAACATCTGAGGAAGCTAGCTCGTTGGACGTTCAATAGTTGTTCTTGCCTTTTCTATTGTCCCACCGGTAGATGTTGATCCGTCTTGTAAAGTTCGTCCTAAAAAAGGACAGGAACTGTCAGAGTTGCTTGGTCTAAGGGACGTCTGTACATGACATGGGAAAATACTATGCGATAAAATTTCGTAGTGTCCGTACATTTTGGTGTTTAGCTCCGACGTCCAGTCGCTTTAACTCGTCGTATTGTTAGTGGTTACAGTTTGGCATGCTGCGTGCTCTGGTAGCCGCATACACGCCACTGCTGTGGCGAAAGATTAAAAAGGAGAAATTATGAAGATTTCGACATTACTAACAAAATTACCCGTATTCATGGTCATCTGCGCGTTAGGACTGACATCCTCTCCTGCTTTCTCAAAGGAAAAAGCAAAAGCCAAGGCAAAGGGCAACAAAAAAATCGAGACAAAGGGAAAACATGGTCGTGAAGCGGGCGAACTGCCGTACGGTTTAGAGCGTCACACGGAGAAAAAAGGTGAGCTTCCATCAGGGTTACAAAAAAAGAAAGATGAAGAAGGTCAACTAACCCGGGGCCTTGAGGAGGGCGGTAAAAATTTAAACTCTCCCAGCAAAGGGAAAAAGGCCCCCAAATAACGACCGCATAAACTATCCCCGGATTACAAGGCACTGTAATCCGCCAGCAATTCAAAGTCTATTTCGGAACGGAAGGCGTTGACACGCACGACTTTCACGCGGACGGCGTCGCCGAGGCGAAATTTGCGGCCGTGGCGGCGGCCTTTGATCACGTATTCCTTCTCATAGTAGTTGTAGTCGTCATCCGTCAAGGTGGAGAGGCGGACGAGACCCTCGACGAAGTAACTGTCCAATTCGACGAAGAAGCCGAAATTCGCCAGGCTCGTAATGACGCCCGAGAACTCCTCGCCTAACTTGTCCATCATGAACTGGGCTTTCTTGAGATCGACCATTTCTCGTTCGGCGTCCATGGCGATTCTCTCTCGTTCCGAAGTGTGCTTACCCGTTTCCTGCAAGTAGCTCAGAAAGTCTTCTCGTTCGCTGGGTTTGAGTTTGTTGCCCTGCAGGGCTCGCGCCAAAATTCGGTGGACGATCAAGTCAGGATAGCGTCGAATCGGCGAGGTGAAATGGGTGTAGCAAGCGGAGGCCAAACCGAAGTGACCGATATTTTCGGGCTGGTAATGCGCCTGCTTCATGGCGCGGAGCAGAACATGGTTGATGACTTTCTCCTCCGGCTTGCCGTGGGCGGCTTCAAGTAGGCGCTGAACCTCCAACGGAGTGATTTTCTCTCGTTTCGCCGGCAAGCGATAGCCCAGGCTTAAGAGAAACGGCGCGATCGATTCAAACGAATCTTCATCGGGTCCTTCGTGAACTCGGTAGAGCAATGGGAAGCCTTCCCGCTTTAAATGGCGGGCGACCGCCTCGTTCGCGGCGATCATGAATTCCTCGATGATACGGTGGGCGATGTTGCGCTCGGCGCGGACGATATTCTCCGGCATGCCTTGGAGGTCGAGGATGATTTCCGCTTCGGGGAGGTCGAAGTCCAGGTTGCCGCGGGCTCTGCGGGTCTCGTTGATCAACAACGCCAGCTCTTCCATGAGCTTGAATTGATCCACGAGATCTCGATAGCGTTCTAAACACTCGGAATCTTTGTCTACCAAGATCCGCCGCACCGCGGTGTAGGTCATGCGCTCGTGGCTGCGAATCACGGAATCGAAGAAGCGGCTGCGAATGACTTCGCCTTTGTCGTTGATTTCCATGCATGCTGTTTTGGTGAGCCGATCCTCGTTGGGATTTAAACTGCAGATGCCATTGGAAAGAGCTTCGGGCAGCATGGGGATCGCTCGGTCCGGAAAATAGACGCTGGTGCCGCGGCTGTAGGCTTCCTGATCTAGGGCCGTTTCCGGCTTGACATAATGGGCGACATCGGCAATGGAGACAAAAAGCTCGTAGTGGCCGTTGGTTTTTCGCACGCACACAGCGTCGTCAAAATCCCGTGCTCGTTCGCCGTCGATCGTCACGATGGGCAACTCTCGCAGATCCGTTCGCGCGGCCATCTCTTCTTCCCTGATGGCGAACGAGCAGCTGGCAATTTCGCGGTGAACCGGCTCGGGAAAACTCGCTGTGAGACCGTAGCGGAAGACGATGGATTGAACTTGAACCTCGGGGTCATCGGGGTCCCCCATGACCTGCATGAGTTCTCCCTGTGGTCCCGACAGTGCCGTGCCATATCGGGAGATCTCCACGGCGATGACTTTCCCCTTTTCAGGCGTGGCGCCGCTCTGTCGAAGCGGAATGGCGGCGGCGACTCTCGGATCCATCGGAATCAGATAGCCTTTGCCGTCGAGTTCATCGTAGGTTCCAATAAGCCGTTTCTGCGCCCGTTCTATAATTTGCACGACGTGAGCTTCCACCCCACCCCGTTTTTTGCGATCGACTCGGACCATGACTCGGTCGCCATGCATCACCCGACGCATCTCGCGTCGGCTCAAGTAAAGATCTTCGGCGTCCTTGTAATCGGGAATGAGAAAACCGAAGCCGTCGGGGTGCGCCTGGATTTTCCCCGTTAGTAAATTCTGGCTGTCGGGGAGCGCGTAGTGATTTTTTTTCAGGCGAACCAGCCGGCCTTCGCGGGTGAGATCTCGAAGACTGTTCACCACAAGCTGCAGCTCATCGCGCGAAAATCCAGCTCGCCTCAGGATCTCCAGCGGGGTGAGTCGGGTGCTCGGCCTTTTTGCGAATAAATCGAGAATTCTCTGGCGCGTGCGTTCTGGGCCCGAAGCCGTGTCTTGAGAATCCTTGTTCATGAGAGGACCAATGCGCCTGCTGCTGGATCGCAGTTTGCGATCGCTCAAAGTTGGAGTGGTGGAGTGATGGAGTAAAGGGAAAGAAGGGATTTTATGGCGCAACGTTCCAACACTCCAGTACTCCAACACTCCAGTTGCGGAACTTAGGGTAACTCCGCGGCGAGCTCAGTCATGAACCAGTCGTCGGCTATGTCCGCGGGCCGTTCGATCTCGATAAGAGGCACTTCGTCTTTCAGCGAGTCTAAGATGGCGCGCGCGACCTGGAAAAAATCTTTCACGGCTAGAAGCACGATGATCGCTTTTTTCCGGTCAACGGTCCGGATCATGCCCACTTCCTCGTAGGACTCGAAGATAAACTTGATGTAAGCAATGTGCTCAGGACGAGTTTCGAGGTAGATATCTTGGAGTTCCACGGCATTAGAAGCTATCGATGCAGCAGCTGATTGAGGGACTCGGGAAGCCAGCCTCTTTTTTCAACTTTATTTTGGTCTTTTTCACTGCTCGCTGAGGGCACGTTGGCTTTCGGGGAAGAACGTCCGCGGAGGGCCTGCGCGAGCGCGCGATTTTCCGGCCGTACCGTGATGTTCGGAAGCGTGCCTTCTGCGCGGAACGAGATGGAAAGCCTTCCCCGGCGATCCAGCAGGTAACGAATCATTCTGTAGTCGCGCTGCAGCGCTTGGGTGACCCACGGCGCCAGAACGAGCGATCCATTCCACTTCGTCTCCCCATCGAACCCCATCCAGCCGGCTGCCGTGATCGTGTAGTCGGGAGTCGATAGTGAAAAATTGTCGGTGCGAACCCGTTTCTGCTCGACCGTAAAACTAGCCTTGAGAGTGTCAAACGGTGTGTCTCGTTGATCCAACAAAGCGATGAGACTCGTGGGAAGAAGGGAGGATATCTTGGATGAAGCCGAGGAGTCGCTCCCTCTGAGGAGAAACTGAGAGATCAGATTGAAATCCTTAATTGTGCCATGGCTGATCTCGGTCTCACCCGAGCCCTTGAGGCCGCTTTGGACAATTCGGCCGCTTTGAGTCGTCGCATTAAAACGGCCGCGAAAATTGAGTTGCCCTTCCAGCCGATTTCTTCGCTCCGGAAATATTTGGCTCATCAGGGTCTGGACGTCAATTGAATCAATTTGCGAGACGAGGTTAAGACTTTTAGAGGGCTCATCCCCTGCAAGCCAAGAACCGTCGAAGCGAAGGCTTCCGTTCAACGTCTGAAGTGAAAGATTTTTGAAGCCGATATGTGCTGGCGACCAGGAGACTTCGCCTCGCAGATCGCGATACAGGGTTTGTTGCAGCGTTCCCTCCGGGGAAAAGAGCGATCCCTCTAGTGAAAGAGCGCCATCCTGTATGTGCAATTCTCCGCTGGCCGTTACGTTTTTGATCCGAGTTGCCTGGCCAACGGGGAGAGCGGGCAGATCCGTTGGGTTCAATTCAGGTGACCACAATTTATAGCGCGCGCTTGGCTGGAATAAATCCGCTATATCCGCTGTCATGGATATGCGGGATGAGCCCAAGCGAAAAGAAGCGTTTTCAACGCGCGCTCCTTTGCCTAAGAATGAAATGCTGGCGTTGAATTGGTCAATCTTTCTGCCGCTTTCCTTGTGCCTTAACTCAGCGTCGGCGAGTCTTAGCTTGCCGCGAACCTTCCAGCCGTCGTCGGTCAAGGCAAGGCTTTTTTCCAATAGGATGTCCCAATTGGCACTGCCGCCAACACCGTAAAACGATAGAGGAGAAATCAGATGACCCCAAGTCGCGAGCTTGCTTGGGCCATTATGCAGCTTAAGCTGCAGCCGAGATTCCGGGGTGTCTTCAACAAGACCGGAAACGGTCATTATGGAATTGCCGAAGCTGAGTTCTGACTCATGCAGAACGAAGCCTTTTTTTTGACGCGAGATTCTCGCCCGCAGCCGGGCCGAGCTACCGGCGGGTTTGCGGAGCCAATCGCTGTAGCGCAAGTCGCTCTTGTCCGCTTTGATCAACGCGCCGATGCGCAGTCTCTCCCAACTTCCTTCGAATTGGCTGTAGATGCTCATCGATCCATCGGTCACGAGGGGAACGGGCAGGATTGGTTTCAAGAAAGGCAAATTGCGAAGACTTGTCAGGTTGACCGAATCGAGGGTCAGCTGTCCTTTGATCTGCGCTTGGTCCCAGGAGCGGCTTTGGGGAAGTTCCATCGTGCCCTGCAAGACGGCGTTGTAGTCCGAAGAGCCGAAGAGAGGCACCTTGAGTGTTACGTCCGTAATGCGAGGTTGCGCGAGGGTGCCGCCAAATTTCGCGTGGAGCGACATGGGACCGGTGACATCGAGCTCACGCGGTATATTGTTTCGAAGAAACGGCATCGCACGGGCCAGCATCGGCACATAGAGCGAATCGAATTGCATCTCTAGGTCCACCGGTTGCTGCGACCAACCGTGGTCGTGCTGCATCGGCCCCAGTTGGCCTTCGATCTTGACATCACGTCGCGGCCCTTCAGTCAACGCTGCGGTGAGTCTGAGTGCCGTTTTTCCCGCTGGATCGAGCCCGTTGATCTCCATGTTTATGTTTTTAATTTGAATCTCCGCGGGCTCTTTGATGGAGCGATCAAAAAAATCCACCCGGCCGTTTTTCAATCGTATCTTGGTTACCAAGAAACTAACCGTCGGATGCCTTCTATCCGGCGAGGCCATTCGCAATTTAGGAATCACACCGAGTTCTTTTTTACTGAACCCCAAGGCGGAAAGGTTCAAAAGGCCTTCTTCATCCGTGATGATCTGGAATTCCGGATTTTTAAAAGTGAGCGAGTCGATGACAACTTTGCCGAGCAACAGTTCTAGCAAGCTCACTCCCAGCTTCAACTCCGTGGCGTGGAGCAAGGGAGTTGCGGCAAAACGCGGATTGTCGGCAATACGAAATTCTCTCGCGGTGAACCCAAAGCCACCCCACAGGCTGGCTTCGAGGCCATCAAAACTCGCGTTCGCCCCTACCAGTTTTTGAAGCTCTTGATACACCGGGTCGCGATTCTTGCTCGCGATGATGCTTAACGATTGTACGAAAGCAAAAATCCCAACGGTGAAGGCGATCAGAACAAACAAAAGTCGTTTGTATAAGATTCTCATGAAGCGGATAAGCGGGTCACAGACCGTTTCCCTCCGGACGGGGGCGGCAGCCCTGATCGGAGAAATGAGTTAACCAACAGGAGAGATCAACGGCATCGCTGGTAATTTCTCAATGGTGCCGCCCCGGCAGCCATCGAAAAATGCTGGCGGGCTCCGTTCCGCGAGTGATGTCCTAGTGGAATCGCTCGACGACGGTGGCGATGCCCTGGCCGACGCCGATGCACATGGTCGCCAGACCATAGCGGCTGCCGCGCTTCTGCATCTCGTGAACGAGCGTCGTCATGATTCTTGCGCCACTGCAACCCAGCGGATGACCGAGCGCGATGGCGCCGCCGTTGACGTTCAGTTTCTTGAGATCGATGCCGAGTTCACGTGCGCACGCCAGTACTTGCGAGGCGAAGGCTTCGTTCAACTCAATGAGATCAATCTGATCGATGGTTAGACCGGCTCTCTTGAGGGCCTTTTGCGTCGCGGGAATCGGACCGATGCCCATGTAATTGGGATGAACGCCAGCCGCCGCCGAGGCGACAATCCGAACCATCGGCTTGAGTTTGAGCTTTTCGGCTTTTTCCGGAGTCGTTACGAGCAGTGCGGCCGCGCCGTCTGAAAGCGGAGAAGAGTTTCCGGCGGTCACGGTTCCGCCCTTCTTGAACGAAGGCTGCAGAGCGGCAAGCTTCTCCAAAGAAGTGTCCGCCCGAGGTCCTTCGTCTTTGCTGTGGACGATCGGGGCGCCTTTCTTTTGGGGAATTTCGAACGGAATGATTTCATCCTTGAGGCGGCCGTCTTCGTACGCTTTCAGTGCCTTTTGATGACTACCCAAAGCGACCTCATCCTGGTCTTGGCGGCTGATCTGATATTTCTCCGCGACGTTTTCCGCTGTCT
>VBKE01000005.1:0-7272 GCA_005879605.1 Deltaproteobacteria bacterium | reverse complement strand
TCGTACATCGTCACGTCGCCGCGCTGGAAGGGATTTGCCGGCTTCGCCATCACCCAAGGGCCACGAGTCATACTCTCGACGCCCCCGGCGACGAAAAGATCGCCGTGTTCGGTCTGGACAGCCCGTCCCGCTTGATTGATGGCTTCGAGACCGGAGCCGCATAAACGGTTCACGGTGGCGCCCGGAATCGTGTAGGGCAAACCTGCAAGCAAAGAGGCGTTGCGCGCCACGTTGCGTGAATCCTCGCCGGCCTGGTTGGTGCAGCCGAAATAAACGTCTTCGATCTCTTCTTTGTTGATGCCGGTTTTCTCAATCAGCTTGGCGATGACAAAGGCGCCAAGATCATCGGTGCGAACGTCTTTAAAAATTCCACCGTGACGTCCCATAGGCGTGCGCACGGCTTCTACAATGACTGCTTCTTTCATGGTTTTACCTGACCTTCGTTATACGCATAGAATCCTTTGCCACTGGTTTCTCCAACAAAACCCGCGGTGACCAATTTTTTAAGGAGCGGCGCCGGCCGGTAGCGATCATCTCCCGTCTCCCGCTCCAGGCCTTCGAGTACCGCCAAAACTTCACCCAACCCGATTTGGTCGGCCCAACGGAGCGGACCCTGCGGATAATTGACGCCGAGCTTCATGGCGAGATCGATTTCTTCCGCGGTCGCGACGCCTTCTTCCAGGCTTCTCGCGGCTTCATTAATTATTAAGCTAAGAATACGTGGAAAGGTCAAGCCGGCAGAATCTTTGACGCGAACCGCTTCCTTTCCCAAAGTCTTAAATAACCGTTCGGCGGTAGCGATGGCGCTTTCCGCGCTGCGCATCCCGGCGGCCAACTCGATGATTTTTCGATCCTTCAGCGGATAGAAGGTCGCAAAGCCGACCAGACGCTCCGGCTTGTTGATCCAGGAGGCCATGCGAGTCGTGCTGTAACCTAGGCATGACGCGATGATCACCGAAGCAGGTGATAAAAAATTGTCCAGCTTCTGCAGTACGGACTTTTTTTTCTCCTCGTCCCCGGCAGAAGTTTCGATGACCACGGCGGTCGTGGGTAACAATTCGTCGGGCTGAAGAGATGGCGATACTCCGACGCCGTTTTCGTTGCAAAGATCACTCAACTCGCGGGCCAGTCGGCTTTCGCCGATTATCGCTGCGCTACTTTTTGTCATGCACGTAAAAGCCCCGACCCGTCTTGCGCCCTAGATTCCCACCCATCACTATGCGGTGCTGAATCGGACTCGGTCGAAACCTCGGGTCTTCAAAAAACGCTCGATAAAGCGACTCGGTGGCGGCAAAATTGACGTCATTGCCGATCAAGTCCATGAGCTCAAAAGGGCCCATGCGGAAGCTGCCCGCCTGTTTCATGATCCGATCGATGGTTTCCACCGAAGCGTCGCCGTCACCCAGAATGCGCAGCGCCTCATTATAGAACGGCCGCGCTACGCGATTGACGATGAAGCCGGGCGTATCTTTTGCGCGTGCTGGCGTTTTCCCCATCTCCCGCATGATTGCGGTGGCCTTCTCAATAGCCGCTGCGCTGGTGCGATCTCCCTGGATGACTTCTACCAGGGCCATCAATGGCGGCGGATTGAAAAAATGCAGTCCCAAGACGCGTTCCGGATGCCGCGTGGATGCGGCAATGGCAGTGACGGAAAACGATGACGTATTCGTGGCGAGCAAAGTTTCGGGGCTGCAGATGCCGTCCAGTTGCTTGAAGATGTCGCGCTTGAGTTCAAGTTTTTCCGGCGCCGCTTCAATGATCAGGCTGCTTCCCTGGAAATCTTGCAATTTCGTTGTACTGTGGAGGCGGTCTAAAATCTGCTTTTCTTGTTCTGCCGAGATCTTGCCTCTTTGCCGACTTCCCTGCAGGAAGCTGCGGATGCGGCCCAAACCGGTATCGATGAACTCCTGCTTGATGTCATACACCAGGGTAGCAAAGCCGCCCTGGGCGGCAACCTGCGCGATGCCTGCGCCCATCGTGCCGGCACCGAGCACTCCGATTTTTTCCGCTTTGTTAGGCATGATTTCAGTAGTTTCGAGTTTCTAGTTTGAGGTTTCGGGTTTCAACTCGAAACTCGGCACTCGAAACCCGAAACAGACTTTTACTTTCCGGTAAACACCGGCGGTCGTTTCTCCAAAAAAGCGCGCACGCCTTCATCATAGTCCGCGCTTCTGCCGGCGATCTCTTGCAAATAGGCTTCGTACTCAAGATCGGATTCCAGGCTGGACAAATTGGCGTGGTTTACCGCCCGTTTGATGAGTCCAATGCCGCGCGGCGCGTGGGCGACTGTCTCCGCAATCTCTTTCGTTGACTTGGCAAACTCCGCCGCTGAAAAGACTTTCGCGACGAGGCCAATCCGCTGCGCTTCGTGGGCGTCCACGGGTTCACCGAGCAGCAGGAGCTCCATCGCCTTGCTGAGTCCCACGAGGCGAGGCAAAATGAAGCTGCCACCGGAATCCGGCGCCAGACCGACGCGGACAAATGATTGAATAAATTTTGCTTCCTCAGATGCGACTCTGAGATCACATGAGAGGGCCAGGTTACATCCCGCGCCGGCTGCCACGCCGTTCACTGCCGCAATCACGATTTTCTCCATCTGCCGTATCTGCCGGATCATCGGGTTGTACTTCTCACGCAGGGAAGCCCCCAGAGAGCCTTTTTGATCCGGCGTGCGGTCTTTGAGATCCTGTCCCGCGCAAAAAGCGCGACCGGCGCCGGTGATCACAAAGCAACGCACCGCGCCGTCCCGCTCTCCGTCCTTCAGCGCCTCCAGTACCTCTTTGTTCATCTGCGGCACAAAGGCGTTCAGCGCTTGCGGGCGGTTCAACGTGATGGTTGCCACGCCGTTCTCTTTCTCGCAGATGATCGTTTCGTACGCCACGGTCGCGCCGGGTCTCTTTATTTTCCCTTAAATTCCGGCTTGCGCTTTTCCAGAAAAGCTTTCATGCCTTCCTTGCGGTCTTCGGAAGCAAACAGCATGTAAAACGACTTACGTTCAAATTCCAAGCCTTCGTCAAGGGCCGTGTTAGCGGATTTGAGCACCGCCTCCTTGGCTGCTTTTACGGCGAGCACGGGCTTCGCAGCGATCTTTTTCGCCATACTTTTAGCTTCTTCCAGCAGCAGCTCAACGGGCACCACGCGGTTCACTAAGCCGAAGCGCTCCGCCTCGGCGGCGCTCATCGCTTCTCCCGCCAGCACCATCTCCATGGCGCGATATTTTCCGACGGCGCGGGTCAGTCTTTGCGTGCCGCCGCTGCCGGGGATAATCCCGAGATTGACCTCCGGCTGGCCGAGACGCGCAGTCTCTGAAGCAATGATGATGTCGCAGCTCATGGCCAGCTCGCAGCCGCCGCCTAAGGCGAAGCCGCTCACGGCGGCGATGACCGGCTTTGATATTTTGTTAATGCGATCACGATATTTCAGCCGTTCTTGGATCCTTTCATCGAACGGACCTTGGTCGGCCATTTCTTTAATGTCGGCTCCCGCCGCAAAGACCTTTTCTCCTCCGGTCACGATCATGACTCGCACCTGATCATCCTGATCGAATGCTTGCATTGCCAAAGATAAATCTTTGACAAGATCGTAGGATAGGGCGTTCAACTGCTGGGGCCGATTCAGCGTGATGACCGCAACGGGGCCCTCTTTTTCCGCGATGACATTGGCAAAGTCCATACGAATCGACCATTTACCCATACACTATGGTCAGGGGTGATTCAAGAAACCGTGTCAACGCGGAGGCAACCAAATTATCTTGCAAAAGGCTATCATTGCGAGTATGAGAGCGGAGCTCAAGAGGGCCGTCAATTGGACGACTCTGCTCCCAAAGCGGGAGCAGAGTCGTTGACACCCCAAGGGCGATTTGCAAATATCAGTCATCCATGTCCAACCGCTCGGAATCCGCGAACCATCACTACGACGAAAAACTGCGGCAAATCCTCAAAACTTCGGCCAAAATATTTGCCGAGAAGGGATTTCACAGAACCTCCGTGCGCGACATCGCCCGCGCCACCCGGATGAGCTTGGCCGGCCTGTACTATTACTTCACCACCAAGGAAGAGCTGCTTTATCTCATTCAAGAACACTGCTTTCTGACACTGCTACAGCGATGGGAGCAGGCCAGTAAGGCGAACACGGACGTGCGCGCGCGCATCGGTATCTTTGCCGAAAACCACCTCAGCTTTTTCTGGCATAACATGCATGAGATGAAAGTGATGGCGCACGAGGATGAATCTCTCACCGGGGAGTTCCAAGACAAAATCTTGGTACTTAAACGGCGCTACGTGAAAGTTCTCATGGGCCTTATCGAAGAGCTCCGGAAACAGGAAGGCGGCGGAGAAGTCGATCTCCGCGTGGCGACCTTTTCTCTCTTCGGCATGATGAACTGGATCTATACCTGGTATCAGGCGAAGCGGGATCTGCCGCTGCCCGGATTGATCGAGCAGATGCTGAGAATTTTCTTCTTCGGAGTCTTAAGAGCGGGGAAGATCGAGGAGCGTTGGTTTACTTCGACGGCGGCGCGGCAAAAAGATACTTTTTCGCTCTGGCAAAATATTCCTTGAGCATCGGTTCGCGATTTTGAGCGGCTAAGATGAGTCTTTTACGAGTCGGAGATAAAGCGCCGGACTTTACCGTTCAGGGAGTGCTGTATGGAGAGACTGCCGATTACTCTCTGTCGGCTTACAAGGGCAAATGGCTCGTCCTGTTTTTCTATCCCGCGGACTTTACCTTTATTTGTCCCACTGAGGTCACGGGCTTCAGCAAAATGGCAAAGGAATTCGCCGCCGAAAGCGCTGAAATCTTCGGTGTAAGCGTTGACTCCCTAGACAGCCATCGTTCGTGGGCGGAGGAGCTCGGTGGTATAGATTATCCGCTCCTCAGCGACGAAGAAAAGAAATTGAGTCGAGCCTATGGCGTCCTCGATGAGAAGGAAGGCGTTTCATTGAGGGCTACTTTCATTATCAATCCCGCCGGCGAAGTGAGCTACGTGGTTATAAGTCACGTTAATGTCGGGCGCAGCGTGGAGGAGACGCTGCGCGTGCTGAAGGCGTTGCGAACCGAGCGGCTCTGCCCGTCAGAATGGCAGCCCGGCGAAGCCACGGGGGATCTCCGCCTTAAATACTGAGCTGAAACACTCGGTTCAATAGGAAATGAAAATTGCAAAATGCAAAAGTCCAAATTGAAAATTCACGCAAGTTCATTTCCGATCTTCGCTCAGCTTGCATTTTTCATTCGGCAATCTGCATCTTGAATTGACGGCACGTCTTTCAGATGGCCCTTGAAGTCATCCAACAAAAAAAGCAGGTCATCGAAAGCCGGGCGCGGATTCGCGAATTCGTTTTTGGCATTCAAGATGGTTTGATCAGTACCGTCGGTCTTCTCGCCGGGGTTCAAGGGGCCACAGAGAGCAACATCGTCGTTATCATTACCGGACTGACCGCCATGTTTTCGGGAGCGATCTCGATGGCTGCCGGTTCGTACCTTTCTTCCGGCGCACAGAAAGAAATCTTCGACAAGGAACTGCGTGAAGCTGAAGCGATGGCTGAACGCGAGCCGTATATGGCCGCTGAAGGATTACTCAAGGCTTTGGCCGAAGAGGGACTCAGCAAGGAACACAGCTATCGAATGGTCAAGGTTCTCAGCCAGCAGCAAAATGTATTTCTCCGGACTTTCCAAGAAAAAGTCTTCGGTTTGGGAAGCGCGGAGATTAACCGTCCGCTGCAAGCGGCCCTGATTATGGGCGTGTCGTTCATGTTCGGAGCGGTCATCCCGATTGTTCCGTACACGGTCTTGCGCGGCGTTTCGGCGCTCTACGGATCTGCCTTACTCGGTGGCCTGACGCTCTTTGGCGTGGGCGCATTTAAAGGTTACCTCGCCGGCAAGTCCCTCTTACTCTCCGGCTCGGAATTTTTTATCGTCGCCGTGAGCGCCGCCGGTTTGGGATACCTGATCGGCCTAGTCGTCCAGTATTTCTTCCCGGGAGTCAGCGTTCCCGCTGGTTAAGATGAGATGGGAGAAGAAAAAAGAAAGATTGAAAGCTCCTTTTTTAAGCTTACCACAAATATTGGAGTCTATAGTAGATAGCATCAGTTGTGAGGTTACGCTGTTCGAAAATGTTGACCGTCGGGTCTCCACCAGATGCACTGATTTCTCTCATTCGAGTCGTCATTTCAAAGAAAGACATCAGTCGATATCCTACGGAAGTGCTTAACCCCTTCCAAGGAGTTTGATAAGTAATCGAGAAATCTCCGCCAATGAAAGGGAAACCCCGATTCTCATTTAGTTGAGAGGAACTAGGGTTAAAACCTCCCTGATCACCACAACTGAAATCGGCTGGCGCATTACACACCTGCTTAGCTCTGTTTCTCCCAAGGAGGTAACCGCCAGTGCCCCCGGCAGAGAGGGTCCAGTCCTTGCCGAACTCCCAGGCCGCCGTCAGACCGATTTTTGGTCCGCCCGCCCCGCTTTTCGACATAAAGTTCGTCGTAAAGACAGCGCTGGTGTCGGTGGCGTACTTGGTGGCGATGCTGTTATTGAAAAAAACACCCCTTACGCCTAATTCGGGTGTAAGTGTGAAGTTCCTAGTCACCTGAACCGGATATTGATATTGGAGGTCGAACTGATTCATCTCGACATTGTTTCTGGATGAAGCAGAAATGACGTTATTCAATTCAAAGGGGCCCTGGTTTCCGGGACCGACAAGGAAGCTAACCGGGTCACTGAAACTCGCTCGGCCGGTTGTGTTAACGTGAAAGAAATTCGCCGAAAGTATTCCACCACCGTTCGGCAAGTAGTATCCTAGTGTGGGCCTGGCGGAGAAATCTCTATCTACATCAACCGTTCTCCACCGGCCAGTCGGTATTGCCGCATTGAGACCCACAGGTTTCCTAGCCGCAAATGGACCTTCGGTGCCCCAAAAATTAATCGCCTGAAAATCCACATTAAAAAACCAGCCAAGAGCCGGCGTGCTTGCGGCTGGGGGAATAGGGGCTGGCGCGAGAAGCACTTGGGGAGCCTGTGCCTCCGGTGTTTGTTTGCCGGGACTCTTCGTCTCTTGCTGGATTTTTTCTTCCCTGACCTTCGCGACTTCTCTCTCAACCGCCTCTTGCAGTTTTCTTTCGAATTCTTGACGTAGCTCGTTCAGTTTTCTTTCAAATTCCTGACGCAGCTCGTCAGGGGACTGGGCGTAGATGTTTGACACAAGAGGGCCGCCCATACAAAGCCCCAAACCAAAGATTGTAGCGACAATCTTCAGAGTCGTAAGAAGCTCCTTAG
>VBKE01000170.1:1205-6780 GCA_005879605.1 Deltaproteobacteria bacterium | reverse complement strand
GGGATCACACAAAACGATCTCTGGGTCGTTATCCTTATCTCTCTGGCCGTCTTTCTTGCGCTCCTCACGATCCGCAGGCAGCTTCTTTTCGCCACCTTCGATCCGGAGGTGGCCTCCGCCTACGGCGTGTCCACCGGCAAGATCGACCTCCTGTTTGTAACTCTTCTAGCCGTGACGGTGCTTGCTTCGACGCAAATTCTGGGCGTCACTTTAGTCGCCGCCGCGATGGTGATCCCGCCCGTGATCGCCCGCTATCTAACGCAAAGGTTCCAGACTCTTCTTATAGTTTCGCCGATCCTGGGCGCCTCCTGCGGCGCCGCAGGAATGTTCTTGAGTTTTTATCTCGATATCTCTTCCGCCGCGACTATCGTGTTGACTTCGGCGATTCTTTTCATCTTGCTGGAGTTAGTCGTCCTCACGCGCCGTAAAAACCCGATCTCAAAAGGCCTCAATTATTACTAGGTAAGTAGTACACCGACTTTACATGCGTTCGATATTCGGAATCACGCCGTAGAGAATGTTGACTTTCCCCATAACCGGCTGTATAGATCGTGACCAGATGCTACCTGATTTTCGGTCCAATCACTCCTCGACTTTCTGGCGGACGATTTACATCGTCTCCATGTTCGTGGTCTTTTCTTACATTCTTTTCGATGTGCTCGATCTCGACGGATCGGATTTTCCGCGCCCACGGGCTCCGGTCGAAAGGAATGTCGTGGTTGCCGAAGTGCCGAAGGATATCAAGATTGCTTACTGCTTGGACAGAACAGAGCTTTGGGTGGAACACTCGTTGCTCGTTCCGGCCATTTGTAATGAAACAATGTCTGTCCTGCGCACGAGAGAATCAAGATTTTCGCATCTTGATTCTGCTCGTGCTCATCGGTATCGAGTAGCTCTTCCGCGCTCTTCTCCTTCAGACCCGTTCCAATCCCTCTAATTATTTTCGCCTCATAAAACGTCCGCTCAAATTGACGGAGGGACCTATGGATAGGTTCATCTTCTTTATTATTTGCGTGGTTTTTTTTACCGCCACCGTGGGCAATGCCCAAGACCGTGTAACCACACTTTCATTGGAAGAGGCCATTGCGTTGGCGACCCGAGAAAACTTTACGCTCCGCGCCGCGCAGTTCGACTATCAGGCCACGCGCGCCAACGAAATCACTGCCGGACTGATTCCGAATCCTGCTTTGTCTTATATGGCAGAGCAATTGGGCGAACCGGAAAAAAACAAGGACCAGCACACATTCATTCTAGGACAGGTCATTGAAACCGGCGGCAAACGTGGACGCAGACTTGACAGCGCGCGCGCTGCGACGCGAGTAGCGGGGCACACTGTAGCAGGAATCCAACAGCAGATCGTGTTTCAGACGAAGAAAGCTTACTCGGACGTTTTGACTTCCAAAGCCGCTCTGGATCTCGCGGACCAAAATGTGAAGTCGCTGGGTGAAATCGAGCAGATCCAGCGGCTCCGGGCAAACAAGGGTGACATTTCGGAGTTTGAACTGCTGCGCATTTAAGTGCAGCAGTTTGCATTTCGGCGTGATGCTGTTGATGCTCGTCAATCCTTACAGGCGGCAAAGATTGCGCTCCGGGCAGTGTCAGGGCCAGACCGGATCGCCGATGATTATGACGTCACAGGCAAGCTCGATTTCCGAGACTTCACGTTTAGCAGGCTCGATCTATATAACTTGGCGCGCGCTAATCGCCCGGATATCCGTGCTGCAGAAGCAGGTCGCGAGAGGGCACAAGCGGATAACAACCTCGCCCGAGCGAACGCTTGGTGGGACATAACCCCACAACTTGAGTACCGGAAGGACGGCAAATTTGACAGCTACGGAGTCGGCGTCAGTGTGCCGCTCCGCGTTTTTGATCGAAACCAAGGAGAAATTGCGCGCACACTCGCTGATGCTCGCCGCGTGGATGCTACCTACCAGGCGACTATTATCCAGGCTCAGTCGGAGATCGATACCGCGTTCGGAGCAATGTTGACCGAGCGGCAGAAGGTCACGTTATTGAGCGGCACCTACGTTCCAAAGGCCCAGCAAGCGCGCCAAACAGTGGAGTTCGCGTATCGGCGCGGCGGTGCTAGTTTGCTCGACTTCTTGGATGCGCAACGAAGCTATCGGGAGACGTCACTCGATTACGTGCGTTCTCTTGGAAACTATTGGACGGCACTCTATCAACTCGAACTCGCCGTTGGCGGTTCATTAATCAAATAATATGGATCTACGTTTCAAGATCGTTCTATTACTCATCGCATCTCTGGCTGCGGCTTGCAAAAATAATTCATCCAGCTCACGCGAAGCCACGCAGGCAACTCGGCAGAAAGATGAGCCTTCAGTTGCTGGTCCTACAAACGTGAAGACCGTGGCTCCCGAATATCGCACGCGCGCGACCGCGCTCCAAACCAATGGAAAGATCCAGTTCAATGAAGAACGGCTGGTCCGCGTCAATGCGCCACTGACGGGCAGGGTGGTTGAAGTCCTCGCGGGCCCGGGTGACGCAGTCGAGCCTGGCCATCGGTTGATCGTGTTGGATAGTCCCGACCTCGGTTCGGCCAAGTCAGACTATGCAAAGGCGGTGTCCGATCTCGATCGGTCGGAGAAAGCCCTCAATCTCGCCCGTGATCTTTTTGAAGTCAAAGCGATTTCCGAAAGAGAAATTCGGGATGCCGAGAACGACTACCGTAAGGCCGCGGCCGAAAAAGAGCGCGCTGCATCTCGCTTGCTTGCTTTGGGTGTTTCCCAGGCGCAGCTAAAGGATGTGGCGAATCGCGCGGACGCAACCACTAAAATGGTCGTGCGAGCACCGCGCGGTGGCGTTATTGTTGAGCGTAATGTCACTGCCGGGCAGGTAGTTTCCTTCGGCCAATCTGACACGCCGACAAATCTTTTCGTTATCGCTGACCTTAATACCATGTGGGTTTTGGCTGATGTGTATGAGCCGGACGTCCCCAAGGTGCGCCTCGGCCAAGTCATTACCATTACGCCACCGTGCTGCCCGGAGGAGCGCTTCGATGGAAAGTTGACCTATATCAGCGATTCCGTTGATCCCCAGACCCGGACGGTTAAGGTCCGAGCGGTCGTCCCGAACCGGGGCAGGATGCTCAAGGCAGAGATGTTCGTCAGGGCTACGATGAATACAGGCTCATCCAAGGTTTTGGCTATCCCACAGAGTGCCGTACACGTTGAGGAGAGCCAGACGTTTGTGCTGGTCGAGAAGGCAAAAAACAATTACGAGCGCCGACCGGTCAAGATAGGGCGCGACCTCGACGGTGCCGTGGAAATTCTGGAGGGGATCACGGCCCAGGATCGGATCGTCAGCGCCGGCAGCATTCTGCTTAAGAACAGTGGAAAATGATTGAACGCCTCATCCGCTTCTCGTTGCACCAACGTTTCATTATCCTGGCACTTGCCGTCTTGTTGACGATCGGCGGGATCGTCTCTTTCCACCGACTCCCTATCGAAGCTTATCCGGATGTCGCCGACGTGGAGGTCGATGTAATCACGCTCTGGCCCGGCCATGCAGCCGAAGAGGTCGAACGCCATATAACCATCCCCATCGAGAGAGAGCTCAATGGGATCGCCAAAGTGACGTTTCTCCGATCGATCTCGAACTTTGGTTTATCGAATATCCGAGTTCTCTTTGCTGATGGGACCGATAACTACTGGGCACGCCAACAGGTGCAGGAGCGCCTCGCCCAAGCCGAGATTCCGTCGGACGTGAAGCCCGGTCTCGGACCGTTGTCAACCGTGATCGGTGAAGTGTACCGGTACACGATCGAATCGAAGACGATGCCGCTCGTCGAGCTCAAGGCCCTCGAGGATTGGGTCCTGGAACGCGAGTTTCGCAAAGTCCCGGGCGTTGTGGATGTCGTTTCATGGGGCGGTGGTATCAAGCAATATCAAGTCACGGTGGATCCAACGCGGCTCCGCGCTTACAACCTGACCATGAAACAGGTTTTCGATGCCGTCTCCGCCAACAACGCCAACGCCGGTGGAAGTTACATTCCTCAGGGCGAATACGCGCTGATGGTCCGCGGCATCGGGCTCATCCAATCTACACAGGATATTGAGAACATCGTCGTCGCTGCTCAGAAAGGAACACCGATCCGCGTCCGAGACATCGGACAAGCCGGCATTGGCCATGCGATCCGTCTCGGAGTCTTGGGGCGCGATCACGAGGACGATCTGGTCCAGGGAATTGTCTTGATGCGCAAAGGAGAAAATCCGGGCGATGTCATTGCGGGCGTGCGCAACAAAATCGCGGAGATTCGAAAGCTTCTCCCGCCGGATGTGAATCTGCGCCCTTATTACAGCCGCGATCAACTGGTCCGGACGACCGTGAGTACCGTCATGAGAAATCTCATTGAAGGCGCGGTTCTTGTAATCTTGCTGCTGTCGCTCTTTCTTTACAACATCCGCGCGGCGTTCATTGTTGCCCTGACGATCCCGCTTTCGCTGCTCTTCGCATTTATCTTTATGGATCTACGCGGTATCCCTGCCAATCTCCTTTCCCTTGGGGCAATTGATTTCGGGATTATCGTTGATGGCGCCGTTATCATGACTGAGAACATTCTCCGCCATCTGAGCGAACATAAGCCGACAGTTCACAGACTCATCCCCGAGGTTGAGCGCTCCGCAAGAGAGGTTGCGAGGCCGCTGACATTCGCTGTCCTAATTATCATGACGGTTTACTTGCCGATCCTCACCTTCCAGCGCATTGAGGGAAAACTTTTTCAGCCGATGGCAGTAACGATCTCGCTCGCCGTCATCGGCTCGCTCGTTTTGACACTCACCGTCATCCCAGTCCTTTCGAGTCTTCTATTCCGCCGTCCTCCCGAGGAGCGCGAAAGCCCGGTGCTCCGCTGGCCGCGCCAAGTCTACCGTGCTGCACTCGGCTGGTGCGTGGGCCGGCCGTTTGTACCGATACTTGGCGCCGCAGGGCTGCTTGGCCTTGCGCTGCTCGTGTTCACAATGCTCGGCAAAGAATTTCTCCCGGAGCTCGATGAAGGTGACGTGTGGTTACGCGTGAAGTTTCCAGTCGGCATCTCGCTCGAAGCTGCGGGGCCGTATGTTCACGAGATCCGCGAGCGTCTGCTGAAATTTCCCGAAACCCGCATGGTGGTCTCGCAATCGGGCGCGCCAGATGATGGGACAGACCCCAACGGTCCTGACAACGCTGAGTTTTTCCTCGGACTTAAGCCGCGCGAAGAGTGGAAAATCCGAGACAAGGACAAACTGATCGAGGCCATGAGCAGTGCGCTCGCCAGTATCACGGGCATCACGACAAACTTCTCGCAGCCCATCAAGGACAACGTCGATGAGGCGCTAGCCGGCGTGAAGGGAGAGCTAGCCATTAAGCTCTATGGACCTGATCTGTTTTTGCTGGAATCCAAGGCAAAAGAAATTGCCGGCGTGCTCGGAAGTATTCGCGGGGTGGCAGACCTCGACTATGACCATCTCATAGGCCAACCGCAGTTGCAGCTTGCGGTGGATCGCGAGGCAACTGCCCGTTACGGAATCAACGTTCAAGACGTCCAGGATAACGTAGAAGCAGTAACGAGGGGGCGAGT
>VBKE01000170.1:0-1141 GCA_005879605.1 Deltaproteobacteria bacterium | reverse complement strand
CACGATCAGCGCGCCCAGCGGAGAGCGCATTCCAATCACACAGCTCGCTCAAATCAAGAAGACGGAGGGCTTAGCCCAGATTCTGCGCGAAGGCAATCTCCGTCGGATAGCTATCAAGTGGAGTGTACGAGACCGAGACATGGGAAGCCTTGTGGCCGAAGCCATCCGAAAGGTGGATTCCGCTGTCAAATTACCTCCGGGGTACAGCATGGTCTGGAGCGGGCGGTTCGAAGACCAGCAACGCGCGTTGGCGCGCCTCACCATCATCGTGCCACTCGTGGTCTGTATCATCTTCATCCTGCTTTTCAGCACATTCCAGTCTTTCGGCGATGCGCTGCTAATCATGTTGAACCTACCGTTCGCGCTCATTGGCGGCACGTTCGCGTTGTATCTTTCCGGGACTAATTTCAACATCTCCGCGGCAGTGGGGTACATCGCCGTCTTCGGCGTGAGTGTCCTAAATGGCGTCGTCCTCGTCTCTTCCATGCTCCAGGCCGCCGACGAGGGCCTGTCCTTACACGAGTCAATCATTCGCGGTTGCGAAATCCGTTTCCGCCCGATCATCGTATCGGCGATCGTTGCCATAATTGGTTTTCTGCCGGCGGCCCTGTCGCACGGAATCGGCGCCGAGATTCAGCGACCGCTCGCGCGTGTCGTCATCGGCGGGCTTATTTCATCAACCCCTCTCACTCTTTTGGTGCTTCCCGCGATTTACGAGTTGTTGTCGCAGAATCGGGAGCGTTCTGGCAAGAAACGGAGACGGAATCTATGACAAAGCCGCACCGGTGCAGTCAGCCGTTACTCTGTGGAATTTCTGTGCACATATTCAGCGTGCGTCGTTTTGTGGTGTCACCAATCCTTGGCTACATTCTCGCTACCTTGGCTGTGGTGGTGACGGCCGCCTGTGGACTTTTGCTTTTTCAGTTTGCCGAGAGTAGACCCTTTCCTCTTTTTTTTCTCCCTATCCTCTTTAGCGCCTGGCTTTTTGGGCGCGATCCCGGGCTTTTAGCTACCGGTTTATCGGCAGCCGCTATTCAGTATTTTTTTATTCCTCCTGTTTGGTCTTTTGCGATTCACCGTCCGGTTGACTTAGGCTCGCAAATTATTTTTATAGCCGAAGGGATCATTATCACTCTCTTTG
>VBKE01000320.1 GCA_005879605.1 Deltaproteobacteria bacterium | reverse complement strand
GTCAAAGATCCGACCAAGCCGAAGTCGATCGCGCAGCTGCCGGTGCCGGTGCCGCCGGCCGATGCGCCGTACCGTACTTTCTGCGACAAGCGCGGGCGTTTCGGCTCCCACAACCCGCCGCACATGAAAGCGCCCGGCAGGCCGGATCCTAATTTCACCGCGTATTCGTTCTTCAATGCCGGAGTGCAATTATTCGACATCAGGAACCCGGCCCAACCGCACAACGTGGGTTATTTCATTCCGCCGCAGCCAGGCAGTCTCGATGATTACCTGAGCTATCCGCGCGACACCGACAACGTGTTCGTCGAGTGGGACCGCAGACTGATGTGGGTCGCCACCGGCACCGGGATTTATCTCATAACGTCTCCCGCGCTCGGCAAGCCAATGCTCGAGCCGATGCCCGTCAAACAATGGTCATTGCCAGGGCTTAACGTCGGGCACACCTAATAAAAGGTGGGTTGGCGGAGGGAATCAGAAAAAAAGAAGCGCTGTGGGGAAATTGCGCGCCGTGCGGCTCATGTTTGCTTTCGTCCACCTCGTTTCTACTCTGGCGTCTGCTCAGCCGGTGCCGACCCCGGTATACTAGCGGTGGCAAGTGATCCTTCTCTGACATTGATCGGAAGCATCCTGAACCGGCAGGCGCAAGCATTTGGGCGCAATTCTCTTCACGAATCAAGTGATACTCGGTAAAATTATTTTTTGTAAAGGCCGGCAATGAAACCGGCATCTTCCAGCTCCTTAATGAAACGGACATCGACGAGATCTTTCGCGTTCACGCCCGCTGCCTTTGGGTTGGTTGAGGCCATGTCCTGCAAGACTGTCTGGTATCCTTCCAACGGAGGGTACGGTGTGTCGGGCATGTTTTGAGTGAACCAGGACCAGGTGTGCTCGAGCACGTCTCGATCTTCCACTCGCGAATACTTGCGCATTATCTGGATGGTCTCGTTCTTGCGGGTTTTGAAATAATGAATCGCCTCCACGTAAGCTTTCACATACCGACGCACCGTCTCCGGCTGCTCTTTGATGAGCTTTCCCGTGGTATAGATCCCGCGTTGGGGAAAAGGAATTCGGAGCGAGATCAAGTCGAGCAACACCGGATAGCCCAGCTTGTCTACGATGGGCTTCTCCGCCTCGGTGAGAACCGTGAACTGAACAAGCCCTTTCTGCATCGCTGCAATTCGGTCATAAAGGACGCCGATCGAGCGCAAGCTCACGTCCTTGGCCGGGTCCAGACCGAGCTTTCTCAGGCTCACGCGCAGGGCGAAATCGGCGATCGTCCCGGGACTCTGGTTTGCGCCTATTTTTCCTCTGAGATCTTCGGCGCGCTTGATCCCTGGGAGTGTCACAAAATAGTAAGTTAGAATGTTGACGTGCCCTGCGATCGCTACCACATCGCCACCGGCAAGGCGGGCGCTGGTGAAAGCCGGTCCTGCGCTCTCGGCAATAGGACTTTCGCCCGCCAAGATTGCCTGAAGCGTGCGCACGCTGCTGGGGATAAGAACCGGCGCGACGTCGAGCCCATTTTTCTCGAACAGCCGCGCCTCTTTGGCCACCCAGATCACCGACGAGGCTCCAGGAGCGGGAGAAAAGTAGGCCGTGTGGATTCTTTCTGCTGCTCCGAGGGGCGAAACAACAATGAAGAACAGGAGGCCAAACATTGATATCGGACTGCGCCACTTTTTCCTCTGAGCTGCGCTTGTCTTCATGGGCCCTCCGGCGCTTTTGCGGTTACGAGTTTCGAGTTTTTGAGTCTTGGGTTGAACCCGAAACTCGAGACCTGAAACTAGAAATTTATTTTGCTTCCGGGATCTCAACCTTTCCGACGCGCTTGATCGCGTCAGCAAGCATTTTGGCATCCTTGTCCCAGAATTTCTGGAACTCGGGGGCGTCGAGATAGGCAATCGGCGTGTCGATTTTTTCCATCGCCGATTTAAATTCGGCAGTGTTCACTGCCTGTTTCACACTCTCGCGGATCGTTTTCATCACGGGAGCCGGCGTGCCGCGCGGCGCGAAGAGCCCGGCCCAGATGTAGAATTCGACGTCATATCCCAATTCCTTGAATGTCGGCACCTCCGGAAGGGCAGCGACCCTCTTTGCGCCCCACCCTGCCAGCGGTCGCAGCTTGCCGGCCTTGATGTGCGGGATCACCACGGCCGGTCCGGACGCAAGCGTGTCCACGTGGCCTCCGAGTATCGCCGTCAGAGCCGGCCCCGCGCCGGAATATGGAACGTGCTTCAGATTAATACCGCCGGCATGAGAGAGCATCTCCATCGCCATGTGCAGTGTCCCATACACGCCGGAAGAAGAGTATGAGAACTCACCCGGATGCTTCTTGGCATCTTCGACAAACTCCTTCGCGCTTTTCCATGGGCGGCTCGCGTTGGCCACGAAAATCGTGGGATCGGCGGAAATCAGCGCAATCGGAATAAACTGGTCCATCGTGTAGGCGGGCTTGCGGTCGAACAGCTTGTCGGCTTCCGGAATGATGGAGATGCTGGAGAGAGCCATGAGCAGGGTGTAGCCGTCGGCTTTGGTATTGGCGACGAAAGACATTCCCACGGCGCCCGCTGCTCCGGTCTTGTTCACCACCACGACCGGATTCTTAAGGATCTTCTCCATGGCAGCCGCGACGGGTCGCGCCGTAAGATCAGCCACACCGCCGGGAGGGAACGGCGCTACGATGGTAATCGGGCGGTTCGGATATTTTTCTTGTCCGACAGATTCAGCAGAAAATCCGAAAAATAAAGCGAGCAACACGGGGAGAACAAAAAATCTTCGATAGCGGCGCAGGGCATCTAGGCGATAGGTCCATTTCATTCTTCACCTCCCGAGAATAAGTCGATCAAATATTTTCCTTCTCTTGGCCGGCGGTAACCCCGAGCTTATCGCGCCAATCCAATTTCTTCATGACAAAAGGCGCAATGCCCAACAAGAGAAGCCCGAGCCCGACCATCAACATCACCAAGGCAATCGGCCGGTTAACGAAGATGGTATAGTTGCCGGACGACATGGAGAGCGATTGGCGAAAGCTCATCTCCATCATCGGCGCCAATATGAGCCCCAATACTACCGGCGCGGTCTCGAAGTCAAACTTGCGCAGTACGTAACCGAGCGCTCCCATGGCCGTCATGATCCCCACGTCGACCGCGCTCCCGTTGACCGCGTAAACCCCGAGAACGCAAAAAATGAGAATCGCCGGATAAAGCAACGGATAGGGAACTCTCAAGACGTTGACAAAAATCCCGACGAGCGGAAGATTCAAAATCAAGAGCACCACATTCCCGACGTACATGCTGGCGATGAAGCCCCAGAAGAGCTCCGGCTGCTGAGTGATCAGCAGGGGACCCGGCGAGATTCCATGCACCATCATGGCCGCGATCATCACAGCCGGGATCGGTCCGGACGGGACACCCAGCGCAAGCATGGGAACAAAGGCTCCCGAGGTCGCCGAGTTATTGGCGGATTCCGGACCGGCAACTCCCTCGATGGCGCCGTGGCCGAAGCGCTCGGGATGTTTGGAAAGGCGGCGCTCCATCGCATAGGAGACGAATGACGAGATGATGTGAGCGGAGCCGGGAATGATGCCAATCAAAAAACCAAGGACCGTCCCTCGACCGATCGGCCAGAGCGAATCGCGCCACTCCTCGCGCGAGGGAAGAAGCTCTTTCAGCCGGGGCTTTCTGACCTCGGGCGGAGTCGGCTGCCCTGCGGTCAGTAAAATTTCCGAGAGGCCAAACAGTCCCACGGCCACGGGAACGACGCCGATGCCGTCGCCCAATTCGACCAGCCCGTAACTAAAGCGAAAGAACCCCGTCATGGGATCGATGCCGATCATACCGAGCAGCAACCCCAAGGTTGCCATGGCCAGAGACTTGAGCATGGAGCCGCCGCTCATGTAGGCGAGCACCAGGAGACCGAGAAGCAGAAGAGCGAAATATTCAGGCGGTCCGAAGCGAAGAGCAAAGCTTGCCAAAGGCGGCGCCAGAAGCATGAGACCAACAACACTGATAGTCCCGGCGATATAAGAACCCACGGCCGCAATCGCCAGGGCGGGCCCGGCGCGGCCTTTGCGCGTCATCTCGTAACCATCAATGCAGGTCATGACGGAGGCCGCCTCACCTGGGATGCGCATCAGAATCGAAGTCGTGGAACCTCCATACATCGCTCCGTAATAGATTCCCGCCAGAAGAACGATGGCGGAAGTCGCATCGAGACCGAACGAGGCAGGCAGGAGCATACTGATGCCGGCAAGCGGACCCACGCCCGGCAGGACGCCAACAAGTGTTCCGATAACGCAGCCGACAAACGCGTAGAGCAGGACGTTTGGCGCAAGAGCGACTGAAAACCCGACGTAGAGATTGTGCAGTGTTTCAGTCATAGTTTCCGACGCTCTTATATCTTTTCAGAATCCCAACGGTCCTTCCGGCAACGGCACTCGCAGGATGGTGTAGAAAAGAAAGAAGGAACCAAGCGACAAGCTCAAGGCAAACGCTAAAGACAGTACCCAACCCTGCTTCTCCACGACTTTGACCAGAAAGCCCAGCACGAGCAGCACGGTGAGGCGGTAGCCAAGACGCTCGATGGCGAAAACCGAAAAGATAGATGCTGTCAAAATCGCTACGGCATGGCGCCATTCGGTCCAGCCAATCGACGAAAATAACGGAGCGCGGCCGCCCGTGATTACGACGAAAATCCCCAAGGTCAAAAGCAGCAGAGCAAGCAGGATAGGAACAAAAGCCGGCCCAGGCTGCCGAAATGTTCCGAGCGGAAGAACGCGGCTCTCCCAAATCACTACAACGGCGAAGAGAGCAAGCACGGTCCCCGAGAGCCGGTCGGTTGTCATAGTGGCGCGGATTCTAGCAAGCGCTCATCGAGGTTGCCAGAGAATCTTTGGAATTTCAAAAAGGCCAGAGCGCTTTCACCAGCGGTCACGTAACTGCCATTGGAAATGCTGATGGTAGAAACGCTTTTTAGCTAGCTCAGGTCGGCAAAAACAAACCCATCCCGTTCGATGATTTCGCCAAGCCGGACCGGCACCGCCTGGCGAAACACCGGACCGTCGTACGCGAAGGTATGGAACTCGCCGCGTTCGCCGCAGGGATCGACGCCCGCAGGAAGCTCGGCAAGAAACTTCGCGTCAAACTCTCTGCCCACGAATGATCCGGGGAGTTGCTTCGGATCAACGCACGTGAGGCGGGCGCGCAGGCCGGCGCCAATCATCTCGCGCGCCAGTTGTGCCGTAGGCGCGCTCCAGATCGGAAACATCGGGGATATGCCCGTTCCCCTCAAGAATTCCTCGCGGTAGCGGCGAATATCTTCGAGGAATAGATCGCCAAAGGCGATGCCGCTTATCCCTTCGGCTTTCGCTCTTTCGATGGCCGTTCGCATCGCCGCTTCATACTCCTCGTTGCTGCACGGACTCGGAATTGGGATTTTCCAGAGCGGAACCCCGACGGCTATCGCTTGCGCTTCCAGCAGTTCGACCCTCACCGCGTGCATCGCCACCCGCCGGTAAACTTCGTTCGCGGTGGTCATCAGCCCCACGACTTCGATTTGTTGTTGTTGCCTTAAGACGTGCAACGACCACGCGCTGTCTTTGCCGCTGCTCCAAGATAAAAGAATTTTGTTCCGGCCGCTTATAGAGAAATTTTCCACCGCTGCGTGACCATTCGGGAATGACAGACTTTGAGCCGGAGAGATTAAAATCTACAGTGATGCTCACGATGATTGAATCAGCTTCGCAAGCATGAAGCGGCTGCGCGCCCGCCGGATGTCTTACACCGGCCGGGCCCCCAAGTGCTTGGCCAGGAAATCACCGATGAGCGGACGGTAGCGAAACGGCATGTTGTTGCAGACGTGATTGCCGCCTTCGAGTAAGACCCACTCCTTCGGGCCCGAGGCCTCGTCGTGGGTTCTTTTCGCTTGCTCCACCGGCACGAAGTCCTTGGTGCCGTGAACAACTAAAAGCGGGCAACGGATTTTCGGCGCTAACCCTTCGAGTGTGCAGCGGCTGTGTAGCTCGACCAGCTTCTGTTTGTCGTAGACCTTCCAGATGTGTGATATGCGAGCGAATTCGAAAGGATCGTCCAAACGATCCCTCACCCGCGAGCGATCGTACATCCCTCCCGCGAAGGTGCAGGCTTTGATCCTGTCATCGCACGCCGCCGAGCGGGGCGCGAGATATCCACCCAGGCTCGGCCCAAAAACGCCGAGCCGATTCGCGTCGACTTGAGATATTTTTTCCAGGTAGTCGATCACGGCCGAAGTCGCGCGCTCAAATTCGACGATCATGCCGCCCTGAAACCAGCTCTCGCCCTGCCCGGGACCGTCGAAAGTGAAAGTCGCCAGGGCGCGGCGCAAGAGCCCGTCCTCCATTGTTCGCGCTTCTTCCTTGGTCGATTCGAGCCCGGAGATGATCACCACGACCGGCGGCCGCTTGATTCCCAGCGGCACCCGGAGATAAGCCGCCATCCGAAAATTTTCGAATGGCACTTCATGGCGCTCGGCAGGCGGATCGAGATAAGGCGCCGCCCTGGCATAGCACTCGACGCGCTTTTTGGCTGCTGGAATATACTGCTCCAGATCATGAGGAAAGTTGTTGCAGGCGAAGTGATAAGCCATCGATGCCAGAAAATACGCCTCGGTCGCGCTCTGCCGATTGCCCTTCGCCTCGTTCTCGCGCGCGAACTCTTCGTGGCCGGCCGCCGTAGCGCACCACTCGCGGCACCAGTCGTCCCAGGTTCGGATGCGCGTGCTGGTGGTCATGAAGTCGTTGTAATCGATTCCCTGAACGATCATGCGCGGCGCCCAGGTTTTCAAAACGTGATCGACGGTAGGGTCAGGATGTTTGGCGAGCATGCGAAGTCCTCCTCCTTATTTGATAGCGGTTAGTTACCAGGGAGCGTTGTCAGCATCCGGTATCAAGCCTTATAGTAAAATCATAACCGATTCCAAATTATTCCCAACTGCTCATGTCGGTGGCGACCAGCGGCGCGTCACTGTCAGTGACACCACTTACACGTCGCCGCCAAAGGCCGGTCAGTATTGAGCGATTGGCAACACTTGGCTGCCCGCTTGGTTCCATTACCGGATCTTCTTGATCTCCGCCACGAGAGCGTCGTTGGTAACCAATGGCTGCCCTCTTCCCAGGACATTCTTATAACGGATGACACCTTGCTTATCCACGATGAAATACGATCGCTGAGCCAAGCGTCGCTCCCGATCGACTACCCCATAGGCATCAATCGTCTGGAGATCGGGATAATCGCTGACGAGAGGAAAAGTGAGCTTGAGAAAATCGGCAAAAGCTTTCTGCGAAAAAGCCACATTGGCGCTGATCCCAATAACTTCCGTGTCCACCTCCTGGAATTTGGCGTAGTCGTCCCGACTGGACGATAATTCCTTGATTCATGTGGGAGTAAAATCGAGAACATAAAACTCGATCAGAACGTTTTTCTTTCCTTGAAAGCCGCTTAGCTTGAGTTTGCCTCCCTGCGTGCTGGGCAATTCAAAGTCGGGGGCCTTCTCTCCGACCTCAACCGCAAACACATGCGGAATCATTGTCAAAGCGAAACCAGCACAGAGAGCTGAAACAAGGCACATGTTTCTGAATTTCATAAAATACCTCCTTTTGCTAACGAACCACAGTCAGCAGCATTATCCCCCGGCTGAATTTATACCCAATCTAACGGCATTGCGGCGCGCTCTTTCCGTGTTCGTGCTTGTAATGCGTGTTCGTCCTCTCCCCACGATCACGATTCACGATCACGAGCACGGTATTTAATCACCGCAGCCGCCAATCTTAGTCGGCCCGCTCGCTGCTTTCAATGCTTCCTCGCCGAGTTTGACATCCACCACCTGATCATACGTCGGCTTTTTATCGGCCTGGATGTCGCCGTTCTCGATGCCGTTTTCGATGGACCACTCGGTCCGCTCTCTGGAGAAGCCGGTGTTGACACTCCAGACGCAATTCTTCACAAGATAATCGTAGGCGAAGTTCACCGCGTCCTGCGGCTTTTTCGTCGCCTCCACCATGATCGGGATGACCTTTTCCTTCTGTCTGTAGATGATGCGATTGGCTTCGATGAGCGAGATAGCCACGTCACGCACCACGGCCCGGTCCTTCGCGAGCATGCTATCCGCCACGCCGTAGGCGTTGAAGAAATATTTCGGCATCAGTTTGGAAAGATCCACGAGCACGTGCAGCCCGGGCTTTTCCTTCTGCGCCAGATAGACATCTTCCGGATGAAGCGCCACGCCATTGATCTGGCCGGCAACCAGACCGGGGAGCCTTCCGGCAGTGGCCGAGGAGACAAACTGGGCATCATTGACTGTAAGCCCCGCCGTCTTCAGCACCTCGCGCCCCATCACCCAGTTGAAGCCGCCGACGCCGCCGCCGGTCGCGCTGAGCCGCTTTCCCTTCAGGCCTGCCGCGGTCTTGACCTCCTCGCTGACCATGTAGGCTTGCGGCAAGCGCGGCGCCATGCCCCAAATCTGTTTCGCTTTGAGCCCCTGCGAGATCGCGGTGGCGTTGATCGAAGCCAGCGCCTGCCCCTGGGTCACGGCGGCAAGATTGGCCGCTGAGGAGCCGCCTTCGAACTCCACGATCTCGGCGTCGACACAATGTTTGGCGAAGATCCCCAGGGCGCGCGCCACATACACCGGCGTGTGCACCACGTTGGGCGGCGAAACCGAGACGCCGAGCTTCACCTTGCGCATCTCTTTGCACTTGCCCTGGGCAGCCGCGGGAGCATCACTGTAGAGGACCGCAGAGCAGACCAGCGAGATGGCCAGCGCTATTCGCCCCGCACGGTCGTAAACGCGATGCCGTTCTTCGTGAGCCATATTGAATCTCCTCTATTTTGATTATTCCCGTCCGGGCTGATGCATCCACGGCGCCACTCGCCGCTCGACGAAGCGCAGGAGCCCGGTCAACGTAATGCCCAACATGCCCAAAGTTACAATCGGCACGAACATCGCGTCGGTGCGGTAGGTGCTGGCGTAACGGGAGATCAAATAACCGATGCCGGTGATCGCAGTGTAGAGATCCGCGAGCACCATGCCGATCAGCCCGCGCCCGATGGCGAGCCTCAAGCCCGCGACGACGAAGGGCACGGCCGCGGGCAATACGATGTGGATCCAGAGGTCTCTCTCGTTGCAGCGGAAGGCCCGGCCCACCTCGATCAAGCGGTCGTCGACGTTCTTAACGCCTTGATACGTGTTGATCACGATCGGAAAAAAAGTAAAAAGAAAAACCACCGCGGTTTTGGCGGTGATTTCAAAGCCAAACCAGAGCACTAGCACCGGGACGAGAGCTACCGAAGGGATAGAATAGAGCGCGGTGATGTAAGTATCGAGCGCGAGATCCACCACCCAGAAGCGCGCCATGACGAGCCCCAGAGCGATTCCGAAGAAGGCCGCGAGACCGAGGCCGGCGAAGAGAACAATGAGACTTTGAGAGAGATACTTCCACAGCTCGCCGCTCGCGATCATCTTGACCGCGGCGTTGGCCACGGCCGTCGGGTAGGTAAACAAAATCGGATTGGTCTGTCTGCCGAAATATTCCCAGCCGCCGAGAACAACGACAAGCGACGCGATGCGAATAGCGATGCGGATCGTCTTCGAGCGCCGCTGCGCCGCGTGCGCCCGCGCGCGGGCCTCCCGCTGCTCGGCAACCAACTCCTCATCCACGGCAACGACCGGCGCGGCAGCCGTCCTGTTTTCAGCTCTACTGATGCTCATAAGTCCTCAAGACTTCACCCTGTACCTTAGGACGCCCAACACGCGAATGCAGGATAAATGTTCTGCACTTCATTGGCGGCAGCAAATTACGCACATAAGTGCATGGTACGGGGTTCACATTATCACCGTCGGGCGCAGCTCTTCCCAAATATGGTTTCGTATCTCGGTGTAACGAGGCTGCGCCCGTACCCCAGCCGGGTCGCGCGGCCTGGGAAAGTCGACTTGCAACACCTCTTTGACCCGACCCGGCCGGGAGGCCATTACGGCCACTCGGTCACCCAAGATAATCGCCTCGTCAATCGAGTGGGTAATAAAGATCATCGTTTTGCGTTCGCGATCGTGGAGCTGAAGCAACTCCTCCTGAAGCACCTCGCGCGTTTGGGCATCCACCGAGGCGAACGGCTCGTCCATCAAGAGAATCTCCGGGTCAATCGCCAGGGCGCGCGCCAAGCCGACGCGCTGCTGCATGCCGCCGCTGAGCTGATAAGGATAATGGTTCTCGAATCCGGTAAGGCCGACCAGTTGGACGTAGTGGTTCACTCGTTCGGCGACCCCTTCGCGCGGAAGGCGGGCGATCTTGAGTCCAAAGGCGACGTTGTCCACAACGGTTTTCCAGGGCAACAATCCGAAGTGTTGGAAAACAATCGCGACGCCGGCCCGCGGCGAGCGGATCGGCTCGCCATCGATCAGGACCTGTCCCGAACTCGGCGTTAAGAGTCCGCCGATGCAGCGAAGTAAAGTGGTCTTACCGCAACCGGAGGGGCCGACAATACACAAAAGCTCGTTGCTTCTTACATTCAGTTCGATGTTGCGGAAGGCAACGACTGTTCCTTCGAGGAAAAGCTTGCTGGCGTGGTCAACCACGATCTTAGCGCCATTAGCCATAGGAAGGGGTGGTATGAATCCGGAATTCCGCTCGTGAAACCCCTACCAAGGCACCCGCAGCCTGTCAAGGCAGAGTATCGCTAACTAAAATTGCGACCTACACAAAAGTTGTCTGGAAATTCACGCCAAGTGAAACCCTGCCGGATGTTTTGCAGCTCATCCAGCGTGAATCAGGTGGGTCAAGAGGCGAAGCCGATCTGAGCCCGATTGTTGATGTAGAATTGATGGACGAGATGGAGTGAGGGATTCTTGCCGGAAGTAAATTCGCGATCACAAGGCAAGTTCGATTTGATACTGAGTGGTCTCCTCTAATCGCGCACGAGCCCGGGCACTCTCCTGTCTGCTATTTAACGGCTACGCGACGCCTCTATACACGTCTTGGGAGTCGTTACCCTGTACAGAGCGGGTATTATCCCCGAGATCGTGCGCGATAAAACGCGCGATTCGTGTCTAATATTCTGTTTGCCGTAATCGCTGAGTTTCCTGGCGGTTGCTTTCGATCACGCGCTGATTCTGCTGGATTTGCTGTTGATTCGTCTGCTCTTGACCCTGCATGTAGTCTCCGATGAGAGCTCCAGCACCCAAGCCTAGGGCGCCACCGATCGCAGCGCCAGCTCCCGGATGACCGACAGTTGCGCCGATAATACCGCCGGCCGCAGCGCCGCCGAGCGCGCCAATCCCTGCGCCTTTTTCTCTTGTTGTCATCGGGCCGCCGGAACAACCGGCAAAGATAATGACAGCAAAACCTACGGCGAGTATTCGCATCGCGAATGTCTGTCCAATTGTACTCATTTCGTTGTGCCTCCTGTTTTGACTTCTTGAAGCGGAGTGTAAAAAGCAATGCATATGCCACATCCTACGGCGGCTAATTAGAGCATTTTCGAAGAAACCAGTAACCATGAAGCATCCTAAGTGAAGTGGAAACGATCTCGTCTGTGCGAAATTGTACTGGAACGCAAAGTGCCGGCCATCAGAGACTAATTGTCCCATTCGGGTCCTGATGGGAAATCGGACGTGCGAACAAAAAACAGTGCGACTTGACCGGAGTTGCTTCGAATAATTTCCAAGGCGTATTGGACTGAATTTATTTATCCCATGTTGGGAAGGAATCTGGTTTTTATGAATGGAGAGAGCAGGCCCTGTTTAAGCTGGAGCCTGCGCTGGTCAACAAGCTCAAGGAAATTTTGAAGTACATTGGAAGGCGATTGCGTCCCTGGTCTTGGGGGCATGCGACTGGAAATATTACTCTTATCTTACCTATTGTCTTGATTTTCTCAGTGGGGTATAAGCGCCAGTGAGACGGTATGCAGTGTCACCTTCTTTCTTTTGAAGGTCCTGACCCGTACGCTGAGGCCGGTGGCCTCGCCAGTCGCATCAAAGGTCTTAGCCACGCCCTCGTTAATGCCAACTTCGAAACGCATCTTTGGTTTGTCGGCGATCCACAGCTTTCCGGCTACGAGATGCGCGCAGGACTACACCTTCACCGCTGGTGTCAGTGGATTAGTCAGTATCATCCAGTCGGAGTTTATGATGGTGAGGAGGGAAAGCGCGCCGACTACGCCGCATCTCTCCCGCCGTTCTTGTTTGCTCGTTTCCTCCTGCCGGCGCTGCAGCGCGGCGATCACGTCCTCGTGATGGCCGAGGAGTGGCACACGGTAGACGCGATTTTTCACCTTGATTGGCTGCTAAGGGTGAACGGGCTGCGCGGCCAGGCAACCCTCCTTTGGAATTCTAACAACACCTTCGGTTTTGATCGGATCGATTGGGAGCGGCTTCGCAGGTCGGCCATCATCACGACCGTCAGCCGTTACATGAAAGGATTGATGCAACACTTGGGAGTGGACGCGATCGTTATCTCCAACGGACTTCCTGAGGATGCCTACTTGCTACCCGACGAGGAAGCCGTGAGCAAGCTTCGAGAGCAGTTGTCGGGACGAACCATCATCACGAAAGTTGCCCGTTGGGATTCGACTAAGCGGTGGGCACTTGCAATCCAGGCGATTTGCGCGATGAAAAAAGAGGGGCTGCGCCCCCTTCTGATTGCCCGCGGCGGCAAGGAACCCTACGGGAGTGAGGTTTTGAAAACAGCGGGCGCCTTAGGCCTGCGCGTGCAAGAGCGGTCTCTTTGCTCCTCCGATGAACATGGTGTGCTGAAGGCTCTCAACGGTGTGGATGAAGTTGACGTCGTGAGCCTTTTGACACCCATAAACTCGGAAGTGCGCGGGGTTTTATTCTCCGGCAGCGACGCGGTGTTGGCAAACAGTACTCACGAGCCTTTTGGGCTAGTCGGATTGGAAACCATGGCGGTTGAAGGAATCGCATGTATCGGCAATACCGGAGAGGACTACGCCATTCCTGGATACAACGCCTTGGTAACGGAAACGAACGATCCGTGGGAATTCATCAGCCTCTTTGGCGCGTTGAAACGGAACCGCACACGAGAACGGGCGCTCAGGCATGCGGCTCGAAGGACGGCGCAGCAGTATGCTTGGCCGAAGATTATTCAGCGGGTGCTCTTACCTAAACTCACCGCTTTAGCCGGCCCCGGGCCGGTGCCGCCGAGACAAGCAGCGTAGACGGAGGACCGTGCTAGCGGGGGCAATGATCACCAGGCCGCTCACCAAAACGTTATCTGTGATCGTTCGATCATCGTCCGCCTTGACGATCGGTTCAGACCAGCATTTCATTGCTTAACGCTGCGCTTCTGATACAGTTCATCATATCAATCTGCATATTGGGGAGAGAAAATTCTTATGCGCCAAACCAAGCGGCGAATGATTCTGGCGGCAGCGGTCGTTTTTGCCTGGGTCGGGCTCTCTCAAATTGTTCTGGAGACTTACGTCGATGCCCGTGCGGGCGGGGGCAGTTCAGGCGGGTTTCGCGGCTCTAGAACTTATCAAGCTCCGAGCCGACCCGCGCAGCCCACTCCCTTTCAACAGAAAAGAGAAGCAACTCCGCCACCGCAGCAGCCCGGGCCTGTTGCGCCCCAACCCGGCGGTTTCATGCGCGGGCTGGCCGGCGGGATCATGGGAGGCTTTCTCGGTTCATTGCTATTCTCCGGTTTGGCGCAAGCCGGCTGGGGCGGGCTTGGCGGCAGCGGCATCGGCCTTTTTGAAATTCTTCTAGTTGCGGGTCTCGGCTATTTTCTCATACGCAAGTTTCGCAGTCCTGCGCCCGCAACCAATTACGCTACTAAGCAATATCAAAACACCGGCGGCTACGATTACACCACTACGCCTGTCCAGGAAGAGCCCGTCCGAAATGACGTCGATTACAGAGCGATGACCCTGACGGACCGAAGTTTCGATCCTAATCAGTTCCTCAAAACGGCGCAGGATCTGTTCTTCAAAATTCAGGGTGCGTGGAACCGTGAGGATACGGAGACACTCCGCTCGCTTTGCGGCTCCCAATTGATGCAAACCTGGGAAAAGGAATTGAAGAATTTACATACTCGAGGGCAGAAAAACCGCATGGATAATATCGCCCTTCGGGAAAGCGAGATCACTGAGGCGTGGACCGAGACGGGAGAGGACTACATCACGGTTCGCTTGCGCGCCAATCTCTTGGATTTTACCGTCGATGAAAAAAGCGGCGCAGTAGTTCAGGGCAGCAATTCGGACGCGGTTGAATTTGAGGAGTTCTGGACCTTTAGTCGCTCCGTCGGCCCCAATGCCTGGAAGCTCTCGGCTGTGCAACAGGCCTAACCTCAACCTAAAAGCAGCGCCAATACGTTCTCAAATTCGGACGATGCGCTCGTCGACCAGATCGTCGCTCTCAATTTGCTGAACTTCGAATCGACCCTGTCAGTGTGCGCATGGTAGTGCGCGCGCAGCGGTATCATCTTACATTTTGCACACTTAATCTGCTTAAAGGAGCAGAAATGGCAAATCCGAAAAAGATCGTTCAACCATCAGACTTGCCCGTTCGCAAGTCTCATTCTCAGGTCGTTACCGTAACCGGTGGGACGCTTGTCTTCATAGCGGGCATGACATCGCGTAGCGAGAAAGACGCGACGCCGGTGCATCCGGGTGACATGCGCGCCCAACTGCGCCAGGTGTGCGAAAACATCGGTCGAGCCTTGCGTTCGGTGGGCGGCGATTACTCTGACGTGGTAAAGACGACAACTTTCACCACCGATGTGGACGAATACTACCGCGTGAGAGACGAGCGTTACAAGTATTTTACGAATGACTTGCCGACCAGCGCGCTGATCGGGGTAAAGCGACTTGCCGACCCGGATCTCATGGTAGAGATCGAAGCGATGGCCGTGGTTCCGACGAATCGATTCGAATCAGCCAGCCGAGCCAAGGCTCGTTCCGTGGGTGGCCGCCGAAGGTCAAAAAGCTAAGAGCTAGGCTAGTGGGGTGTCTCCGAAATTCGCAACAAAATTTCGGCGAGACTAGCCCGGATTATGCACTCGTGACAGCGATCGAGGGGCGAGCCCTCCAGAGCGAAGGCAATGACCCTGTGCCTTGGAGCGGCCTGCAAACTGAGTTACTGGAGCGAATGCCTGGGAAAAAATGTGAGCGCCGAGCCAAGCACCAAAGACGGCATTGAAGCTGTTCGTCTCTGTGCCTTCACTCCTCCAGGCTCATCCCTCGATCGACACAGTGTCAAAGTTTTTCCTCTGACCATCAATAATGCGAGCAAGTTCCCTTTGGCCGATAACCGTTGCTTCCTCTCATTCTGGTTTTACGGTGCCCCCAATCAGCACCCTGCGCAAACATTGCGCAACTGCTGTGCCACTGGGAAAACACTAATTGATTGGCCAATCAGCAGATTATCACGAAGGTTTTTTTCATATTAGGGATGAAGAGCATGTCATTTTGCAATTTTGCAAAAAACCAACGGAGAGACAAGAATTTAATCCACAGGACCAAAGGTCTTAACAGTTCGCAAAAAATTGGGTGTAATATTGCATGGGCCATTCAAGGAGTTTAACGATATGGCAGAAGCTGCAGATTTGAATAAACCACGGAAAGAGAAGATCGGCATATTAGTCGGCGGCGGACCTGCACCCGGCATCAATGGCGTCATCAGTGCCTTGACTCTGGAGGCGCGCAGCCGGGCGCACAAGGTGATCGGCATCTATGACGGCTTTCAGTGGTTGATGAAAGGAGAGACCGCTCACGTCAAGGAATTGGATCACGATGAGGTTTCTCGAATTCATTTTCAAGGCGGCTCCATCCTCAATACTTCTCGGGCCAATCCAACTAAAAAAACGGAGGATCTGGATCGGGTCGTCGCGAGTCTTGACGCTCTGGATATCGGTTCCCTGGCCACCATCGGCGGAGACGATACGATGTTCGCCGCCAGCCAGGTCGCGAAGCGGGCAGCAGGTCGAATTCGCGTCTGTCACGTTCCGAAAACCATCGACAACGACCTGCCGCTTCCCGGGGAAATTCCGACATTCGGCTTCGAAACGGCGCGCCAACTTGGCTTCGAGCTAGTGCGAAATCTCATGGAAGATTCGCGCACCACCGGCCGCTGGTATTTCGTTGTCGTCATGGGCCGCACCGCGGGCCATCTGGCGCTGGGAATCGGCAAGGCCACGGGCGCGACCGTGACGATCATTCCAGAGGAATTCGCCGGTCCGGTTCATCTAGAAACGGTGTGCGACATCCTCGAGGGCGCGATACTCAAGCGCCAAGCGCTCTGGAACCGCGCCGACGGCGTGGCGGTGATTGCTGAGGGCCTGCTCGAGCGGGTCGCCGCAGAGGAGCTGTCCAAAATCGAAGGGGTGCGCATTACGCGCGACAGCTACGGTCACCTCCGCCTTGCGGAGTTGGATTTGGCTTACATTCTAAAGACGCTGGTCGAGCGCCGCTTTGCCAGTCGAGGCGCTGCCATCACCATCGTCCACAAGAACATCGGCTATGAAGTGCGCTCAGCCTCGCCGGTTGCGTTCGACTGTGAGTATGTTCGCGCTCTCGGCTATGGCGCCGTAGAGTTCCTCTTGGATCCCAGAACGGAAACCAAAAAACTCGGCGGCGCCTTGGTTTGCCTGGTGGACGGCAAGCATCAGTATCTCGACTTCGCTCAGCTGCTCGATCCAGTCACCGGCAAATCGCGGGTTCGCGTGGTGGATGTCGCCAAGCCTTCGTACAGGATTGCCCGCGAGTACATGATCCGGTTAGAAGAGGAGGACCTTGTGGACGGAGACAAGCTCAGACTCTTGGCTCAGGCCGCATCGAGCCGCGGCAAGAGCTGTACCCCGGAAGAATTTCGTACGAGATTTCAACATCTCGTGAAGTCGTGAACAATTTCCGCTAAAAAGAACAGAATCTAAGGAGGATCAATGGCTGCCAAAGTAGCGATCAATGGTTTCGGCCGCATCGGCCGTTTAGGTTTGCGGGCCATGCTCGAACGCCACAAAAAAGATTTGAACGTCGTCGCCGTCAATGACATGGCGGATCTGAACACGAACGCCCACCTGTTTCGTTATGATTCGACATATGGAATATTCTCCGGCGACATCGAAGTCGGAGAAGGGGTGCTCAAGCTCAACGGTCGAAGCATCGTGGTGCTCAATCAAAAGGATCCATCGAGATTGCCCTGGAAACAACTCGGCGTGGATATCGTCATAGAGTCGACCGGCGTCTTTACCGACGCCGGTCAGGTTCGTGGTCATCTGGAAGCGGGAGCCAAGAAGGTCATCATCACCGCGCCGGCAACCGGTGAAGACATCACGATCGTGCTGGGAGTCAACGATGCCGATTACAGCCCGCGCAAACATCACATCGTTTCCAACGCCTCATGCACGACCAACTGTCTGGCGCCGGTGGCAAAGGTGTTGCACGAAAATTTCGGCGTCGAGCGCGGCTTGATGACGACGACGCATGCTTATACCAACGACCAGCGAATTTTGGATCTGATGCACAAGGATTTGCGCCGGGCCCGTGCCGCTGCTATGAATATCGTCCCCACGACTACGGGCGCCGCGAAGGCGATCGGATTGGTCATGCCGGAGCTCAAAGGAAAGCTCCACGGTCTATCGCTCAGAGTGCCGACGTCGACCGTGTCGGTCGTGGACCTGGTCGCGGATCTTAAGAAATCCGCATCGGTCGAAGACGTGAACAACGCGCTCAAGAAAGCCGCCGACGGAGAGCTTAAAGGAATATTGGCTTACTCTGACGAGCCCTTGGTTTCAAGCGATTTTCGTGGTAACTCGGCTTCCTCGATCGTGGACGCATTATCCACCGTGGTGCTCGAGGGAAAGATGGTGAAGGTCCTTTCCTGGTACGACAACGAGTGGGGCTACAGTTGTCGCGTCGGCGACCTGGCAACGTTGATGGTAGACAAAGGGCTTTAGGAGGGACAGGACATGACCGCCAAGGACATCATGACGAGGGAAATCATCACGGTCAGTCCGACCATGACCGTGAAGAAAGCAGCCATGATATTAATCAAGAACCAGATCAGCGGTGCGCCCGTGGCGGGTAAGAACGGCAAGATTGTCGGTGTCGTCTCCGAAGCCGATATCGTCGGCAAAAGGGGCAAAGATGTGAAAGCCATCATGAGCAAAAAGGTAATCAGTGTGACCGAAGAGACCCCGGTTGAGGCCATCGCCCAACTCATGACCACCCACAAGATTAAACGTTTGCCGGTGATGCGCGGTGACAAAGTGGTCGGCATCGTCAGCCGGGCCGATATCGTGAGCGCCATCGCTATGGGCAAACACGTGGCGATTCACACTCCGGTTTACGATCTGTAGATACTCAAAGCTTTTATGACCTGGTTTCCCGACAATCGATTGTGCTGCCAGTCGATTACATCCGTGGCTTTTAGATAGAGGTTTTTAAGACTGAAAGTCACCTGATATCCGCGCCTGAGTCGCTATCGGCCAATTCAATCGGTCTTGAAGCATCCCAATTCCCGCAATTCGCGCTCGCATTGCGCAGCCGTCTCGAACTTGATCGTTTTAATGTCGAATAGTGCCGCGCCGATGAGATTCGCTTCTAAATCATCAATAAGAACGGTCTGACTTCCTTGCAACCTATACGTCTGTAAAAGATAGGCGTAGATGGCTGGCTCCGGCTTGCACATGTTCAGGCGACAAGAGATGACGGTCGCCGTGAATACTTCCCAGAAGCTGTATTTCTTCTCCAGGTGCTCAATCGAAGCGATATGCATATTCGACAAGCAGTAAAGCGTCTGGCCTCGTGCCTTCAGCCGATACAGAAGTTTCACGGTGTCCGCGATCGGGACCAATTCGGATGGAACTTGACTCAGGAATTCCGCCACAGCGGCTTCGGACAAACCGGTGCGTCGCGCCGCTCGGACAATCGCGTCTCCTACCGGCAACGTCCCACGATCGAGTTCCAGCCAGTCGACATGCCCGATGATCTCCTTACGTACGACTGCCCGGACCGCCGGATCGTTGAATCTCTTGGCTATGATGAGGTCTGGCTCCCATTTCACGACCACGCCGCCGAGATCAAAAACAAGGTTCAATACGAACTCTCCAATGAGAACCGGTTAATCTGCCTGCGTGCGTGATAACCTGGAACCATGAGGTGAAATACAAAGGTTCTTAGGTAGGAAGGCCGGTCGATTCTGCCAAACCGAGCATGAGGTTCAGCGACTGGACAGCCGCGCCGGAAGCTCCTTTGCCCAGATTATCGAGAATCCCCATCAGGACGACATGCCCCGATGGGTGCGGGATAACGCGCAGCTCGATTCGGTTGGTGTCGTTGCACTTGCGCGGATCGAAGGTCATTTCCTCGGACACCGTCGGCTCTCTAAGCGGCTGCACCTGCACGAACTGCTCGCCCGCGTAACGGTTGTGAAGTGTTTGCCACAGTTTTTCCGCAGTAACCCCTGGGGGAAGGCTGGTTGTCGGCAACGCCACTTGCACGCGCATGCCACAGGCGAAGGGGCCCACGGCCGGGAGGAATTGCGGTTCGGCGCGCAGCTTGCCGAATTTCATCATCTCCGGGATGTGCTTGTGAACCTGCATGTAAGCGTAAGGCGCCTCGTACGGGAGAGATACCAAACCATTGGATGGGCTCTCCCAACGCTGGATGAGAGAGTTTCCCCCGCCGCTATAACCGGAGAGCGCATGGACGGACGGCGCGACATCGTCACGCATGAGCCCATTCTCGACCAGCGGTCGCGTGAGCAAGATGAAGGCCGTAGGGTAACAGCCCGGATTGGTAACGAATTGAGCCCGCGCGATTTGAGATCGCTGGTCCGCCTGAAGCTCCGGCAGGCCGTAAACCCACCCGTCCGCTGTGCGGTGCGCCGTGCTCGCATCGATCAATCGCGCTTTCGTCCCTTTGACCCAAGACGCCACCTCGCGGGCCGCATCGTCGGGCAAGCAGAGCACCGAAACGTCGGACGCTAGGATCTGCTCCCGGCGAGCATCAGGATCCTTGCGCTTTGCTTCCGCCACGCTGAGTAGCTCAAGGTCGCTCCGCGCACTGAGCCACTTCCGAATCCTGAGCCCGGTCGTCCCATACTCACCGTCAATGTAGACCTTCGGCTTCATTTACCTTACTCGATTTCTTTCCTCTCGACTGAAAATGATTATGACGTTAACCCGCGGGCGACGCAACCAATCACTCTCCGAGAGCTTTGTCACGTAACGCGCGCGCCGCCAAATAACCTTTGGCTACTTTATGCTTCTTTCAAAGCACCAGGTGTGATGCCAACGAAATCGATTAATTTCGCGGCAACGAATGAAACCCGCGTGAGTCGCCATGGCCTCGAGTTCTATGGCTGTTTGCGGCAGGTCATTATTTCGTATGTGCTCACAAAGCAGATCGAGCGATTCTGACGACAACGCTCTCCATTCCGAGCGCAGCCAATCACAATAACGATCGAGGTAGAGTTGAATGTCTTCATGTTCGTCTCGCATCGCATCGATCAGCAGCAACATTCCGTGGTCGTTAAGCGTACGATAAGCCGACTGAAAGAATGCCTCCTTATCAACGGGCACAAGATGATGAAGGGCGAAACTGCAGAAGATCAGGTCGAATGTTTCGTCGCT
>VBKE01000579.1 GCA_005879605.1 Deltaproteobacteria bacterium | reverse complement strand
GAGACCTCGCCCGGAGTGCGGCCGTGTACCAGGATCTGGGTCGGAGCTACCACCAGCGGATCCGCGATTGTGGCGTCGGTTACGGAAACCCGTTTGATCCTTTCCGTGGTGTTGATCAGCAGCGACTTCCCTACCATCACCCGCAATGGCGCGGCACTTTGATTCTCAGGCTGTGCCGCCTGAGATGCGGTCATAGGAGACTGAGCAGCTGGTTGTTCCGCACCGGGTTGCACGTTGGGAGTTAAGCTCGAAGGTGGTTGTTCCTGGGATCCGGCAACTACCGCCGAGCCCAGCAGCCAGACCGCCAAAGTCTTCAGCGCCAGGGTACAAACTTTCATTTCTCCAGCCTCCCGGTTACGGGAGCAAATCAACATATTCTCGGACCTCGGAAGTTTCAATGGGGGCTCAGAACTTGGTCACGTCCATTTTGTTGCCGCGAATCACCTCGACCGTATAAAAAGCAGGCGCAGGAGGTATTTCCACCGTCTTGCGTTTAGGGCGTTCACGGACAACAGGCGTGGGAGCAGAAATGTTCTGATACAAGCTGTTGCTTTTCACCGTCGCCAAATCTTGCTGCTTGGTGTCCAGGGGATTGCGCAGCGCTAACTGAATGCGTCCTTGGGTACTGGCGAGGGTCAGCTTCTGTGCGTCATCGGGCGAAACCAGCAGTGTGATGACCGGAGTCATCTGTGGATCGCCGGCCGAATTGCGTTCCAGCCGCTGGCCGGTGGCAATCACGGCGACGTTCTCGAGCACTGTAGTTGTCTGTTGCTCGGTTGCGCCCGACGGATTTCCTGTCAGCAAAACGTCTACTCGGGTGCCCGGCAAAACGAAACCAGCTACCGAAACGACTTCGTTAACCCGCACTGAGACTGCGCGCATTCCAGGCGGAATTAGCGACGGCACAAATTCTCCCTTGGCAATCGGCAGCACCACTCCGCGGCCTACGACAGAAGATTTCTGATGAAAGCAGCTCGGGGGCAGATCGCCGGAGGGGAAACGAACCACCTTGACATCTTTGTCCTCGATCTTGGCCCCAACCTGAATGTCGCCAGTTGCGATTACTACATCCACACCAGGCGCATTGTTGGACCCTGTCCTCGACTGCAGGTTGCGGTAAACGGCGAAGCTGGCAAAGGCGCCCAGTGCCAGGGCGACGACTCCAATTAACAAAAGCCTGCTGCGATTCATTAGCTACTCCTCAGAAATCTAGTTCAGTGCCTTGGGCGCAAAAAGGACCGCCAGCCGCTGCAATATGGCCGGTGGGCGAGCCCTCGATCTCAGGATAGGGCGCAGCCGCGCGTGACGCGTCACACGGCAAACCGATCCCAGCTTCGCTCCGGTTTCGCTACTGAATCGAACTAGCGACGGAAGAGAATACGTTGTTGGCGTTGGATCCGATAAGCCGGATCGTGCCCACCACAATCACTAGGATCACTGCCAGCATTACGGCGTATTCCGCGATATCCTGTCCTTCGTCTTCCCACCACAGCCTATAAAGAATCTGTTTCACTCTAAATTCTTCTCCTGGAAAATCAGGCAATAGATAGTCCTACCCGATCTTGTGCAATTTTGTGCGCATCGGCGACCTCGTACCGCAATTTCTTCTGTTTGCTGAATCAATGGCTTGCGAAAGGGAAAGGAGACGGTCTCAAGTCCCTCGCCCATAATACCCGACGCGTCCCCGGTCGAGGGACAAATTCTTGCACATTGTATCCCGGATGCCGCCCCGATGCTTTGGCGGGCGCGGTGAGGATTCGGTCCAGAAGGATGCTACCGTTTTCAGAGGACCTCGGCAAAGAAATATCTGCCGCATTATACCCGGGAAACGCAGCAAAGCATTGGCTTTCACTAGAAACTACTTATTGAACCGCGCTGGCAACGGAGGAAAATACGTTGCCTGCACTGGAGCCGATAAGTCGAATCGTACCTACAGCAATGGCTAGGATCACGGCCAGCATGATGGCATACTCCGCGATGTCTTGTCCGGCTTCGCCCCGCCACAGTTTGTGCACTGCTCCCATTGTCTTCATCCTCGTAACAGCAAAGAAATTACACAGGGGGAGAGATGCACAACAGACCAGCCGTTCCACTTCGTTGCCTTGGCCGGCCTTGAATATGCCCGGCTATGATATCTCAGGAGCTCAACCGAAGCGAGATATATATTGCAGAGTGCTAGCTCCGCCAAGAGGTTAGCTGCTGCCCTGGCTAGCGCTCTTGAGTCAATATGACGGCTTGAGAGTCGGCATAAATTTGCCTCCAGCCCGCCTGGGACCGTAGCGCAGTTATCAGAGGTGCATCGGGAGGTAGGATTACGGTACGGATTTGNNGAACCGCCGTACAGGTCGGTGCGCCCGTCAATAAAAACGCGGTATTCGGGATACAGTTCGCCGATGAAATAGCCACCCCAGTTGTAGTTGTTCAATACTGGCCCGGGTGGTCGCTGCCTCGCTAGAAAGGAAACCGCTGCTGCAGGAAAGTGCTCGGCTTCGGTTTCTGATTGACGGCTTATCACGGTTCGAACCTGTGCGATGGTGAAGACGACAAAGGTCGTCAATATAGTTGCATTCACTAGCATGCGGCGTGACCACAAAGAACTTGACCGCGACCCGACCCATGAGGCGGCGCCACGTTGTTCCAGCCAGGATTGTATCGATCCGCTGAGGATGGGTACGGCGACGAGTACATAAATCGGGATATGGCGCACCGAGCGCAGGGCCAACCACATGGTCGCTAGCAGCAAAAGAAGGTCTCGGGCGCGCACCCGTCGCGAGGAAAGTCCCAGGGCGAGAAAAGTAGCCAGGAGCATGCAGAGAAAAGGCAATTCTTTGGCTTGATGAAAATTCGGCGAAAACCATTCGTCGACATAATTCTGTATGGCGCTGGAACGGATGGTTTCCAGTGGATACCAATACATAGGCATCCCATTCGGATTCAGAGGCACCACCGCCAGGCATGCGACCAGAGCCAACACCAACCTGCGGAGATGCGGAGCAGACTGCGTCCAGCCCCCGAAACCAAACACTACTTCCAGCACCTCACCGGCTAGAAACAGGATCATCAGGCCGATTCCAACAAAGTATCCTCCGTGTGAATTCACCCAGAGTAGTG
>VBKE01000169.1 GCA_005879605.1 Deltaproteobacteria bacterium | reverse complement strand
ACGCCGCGCGACAGCGGCGTTAGAGCCAGCCGTGTAACCTACGTCGCCGGCAATGCCGTGATGCAAGCCTGCGGCAAATTACGGGAACAGTTGTTACGTCATGCCGCGCGCAGGTTGGAATGCGGCGCCGATGAAATAGAATTCGACGGCGGCAAGTTCTGGCTGCGCCAAGATCCCGGACAACAAATCACCTTGCGGCGAGTGGTGACTCAGGCGAGCGAGCCCATGACCGTGAGCGTTTATGAGGACTACCCCTATCCGGAAGATATCTCCTACATTTGCGCGCAGGTCGCGGAAGTCGAGGTCGAGCCAGAGACGGGCGCCGTGCAGGTTCACCGCATCGTGAGCGCCCACGACGTCGGCACCATCATCAATCCGATCAGCCATCAGGGCCAGATCGACGGCGCTACGATCATGGGCATGGGTCAGGGGGTTATGGAAGAACTGGTCATGGAGAATGGCCGGATCACCAATGCGAGTCTCGGTGACTACAAGCTGCCGACGGCCGCCGATATCCCGGAGCTCAAAACCGTCCTGGTAAAATCCGGCGGCGGCGTGGGGCCGCTGGATTCAAAACCCATCGGCGAATTCGCCAACAACGGTCCGCCGGCCGCCATTGCCAACGCCGTGGCCGATGCCGTGGGAGTTCGGCTGTTCGAGTTGCCGATCACGGCGGAGAAAATTTACCGGAGTTTGAAAGAAAGAAAACTGGCAAAGCGAAATGGATAAACTGACGTTTTTTGGCTTGTTTGCGGTTACGGCGATGTTAGTTTGCTATGCATTGGAAGATTGCAGTAGGTGGTTTATCTTGGGGTTCGCTCTATCATGCGCACTCGGATCGGTTTACGGATTTCTTCAGGGGGCTTGGCCGTTCGGACTCGTAGAAGCTATTTGGTCGCTCGTCGCGGTACGACGATGGTGGAGAAGAATGTCAGCTTCAAAATGAGTCACCACACTGCAGTCATTCGTTTTGGAATTGGTTTCTGACTTACCGTTGGCTCTGTTATCGCGCTTGAAGCTCTCTTCGCAGGGCCGATCTCGGTGGCATCAATGAATCCGGCCCGTTTGCTGGCGCTGGGTATCGAGACGTGTCGAAACCCTTTGGATTTAACTCACAGCTCCTGTGACCGGCGCACTGTTAGCTTGATTCCAGGTGCAAGTGATTGAGCAAAAAGGGTGTTGCAGCCTCAGAACGAAAATTAAAGATGACCCGTCCAGCCATAGGTAAAACATGGACCTAAATTTACTTGGCCTCGTCGCTTTGGCCTTAGCCTTCGATTTTTTGAACGGCTTTCATGACGCCGCCAATTCCATTGCAACCGTAGTCTCCACTCGCGTACTTTCGCCACGGCAGGCCGTCGTGTGGGCGGCATTTTTCAATTTTGTGGCTTTTCTGGTGTTTCAGTTGAATGTGGCCTCCACAGTCGGGAAAGGAATCATCGATCCCGCGATTGTCGATCGCAAAGTGATAGCCGCTACGTTGATTGCGGCCTGCATATGGGACCTTATTACCTGGTATCAAGGCTTACCTACCAGCTCATCGCATGCTCTAATCGGGGGATTAATCGGTGCGGGTGTTGCTAAGATAGGGACAGGCGCACTCGTGTGGGACGGCATCATCAAAACAGTCGTCTTCATAGTTTTAGCTCCCATATTGGGGCTTGGGCTTGGATTGATCCTGGGGATAGTCACGTACTGGACATTTAGGAACTGGCATCCAGGTAAAGTACAAGGTTTTTTTCGTAAAGGTCAGCTCGTATCCGCCGCACTCTACAGCTTGGGTCATGGCGGAAACGATGCTCAGAAGACGATGGGGATCATTGCGATACTTCTGTTTTCCGCGGGTGTGTTGGGGTCAAGTTTTTACGTTCCGCTATGGGTAGTCCTTTCCTGCCATGCAGCCATGGCACTGGGAACTCTTTTTGGTGGATGGAGAATTGTAAAAACAATGGGCCAGAGAATCGTCAAGTTGCGGCCGGTAGATGGCTTTTGTGCTGAAACCGGCGGCGCACTCACGCTTTTTGGTACCGCCGCGCTCGGTATCCCTGTCAGCACCACTCATACTATTACGGGCGGCATAGTAGGAGTGGGCTCATTAAAACGGCTTACGGCAGTCCGATGGGGAGTCGCTGGGCGGGTCGTCTGGGCCTGGATTTTAACTATCCCAGGGTCAGCAATCATCGCGAGCGTCTCTTACATCCTGTTGTCTAGCTACGCGCCATAGAACATGCCGGGGCAGAAACCATTCCGGTTCGCTGCTCTCGGATTGATCTAGCGATAGCTTTTAGATAGACAAACAGAAGATCAAGGCGAGCGTGTTTAGAGCTTAGAAAGCGAAGCTTCGAAGGAGGGATTATGGAGACCGCCGCTGGACATGATGAGGCAATAGGTTCCGTGACCGTCTCTCTGAACTACCTGGTGGATACAGGCGAGAAGCCGGTCACTTACTCCAACGCGCCGGGAGGGCCGCGCATTACGACCCACACGGGAAAATACGAAAAGCGCTCCGTCACGATCTATAACGGCCGCCTGAGCCGGTACGGTTTTTCCCTGGAGCGAGAAGGCTTCGTTTTGGTCAAACATGAAACCAAAGTCGCGAACTTCTATGACGAAGAGGAAGTTCGTTCGGTTTACTATCCAGAAATCGAGCGGTTGGTGAAAGAGATGACCGGAGCCGCGAAGGTCTTGATTTTCGATCATACTCTGCGCGCCGCGGACGATGCGACCCGAGAACAGAAGCAGGTCGGCGCGCCGGTTCGGAACGTGCACAACGACTACACCGAATGGTCCGGGCCGCAGCGCGTGCGTGATTTGCTGCCGGCCGACGAAGCCGCGGAGCGCCTCCAACACCGCTTCGCGGTCGTGCAAGTATGGCGGCCAATCAACAAGCCTGTGCAGAGTTCGCCGCTCGCCATTGCCGACGCGCGGAGCCTTTCGAATGAGGATTTGATTGCGACTGAACGACGCTACCCGGACCGAGTCGGCGAGATCTACCACATTACCTTCAACCCGGATCACCGTTGGGTTTATTTTCCCAACATGGAGAGAAACGAGGCGCTGGTGTTCAAGACCTACGATTGCGGGAAAGACGGCCGAGCGCGGTGGACCGCCCATGCGGCCTTCGATGATCCCATGAGCCCGCCGGATGCACCGGCCCGGGAAAGCATCGAAGTGCGCACTCTCGCTTTTTTTGCGCCTGAAAAGACGGCGGGGAGTTCCTAGTTTCAAGTTTCTCGTTTCTGATCAACTAGAAACTAAAAACCAGAAGCTGTGAATCCTAATCTATTTTCCTTCTACGAACTGCAATGGGCAACCTTCTTCAACAAACGCTCAATTTGATCGACCAGGGCACCGTCGAGCAGCGCTGCGCCGCGATGATCGTCCTGGCGGCTCTCAAGTTGGATAACGCCAGCGTTACCAAATCGGTCGGAGCGGTGTTGGATCATGCCAATCCGGTGCTCAAAGATTACGCTTTGCGTTACTTCGAGGAAGTCCAATCCGCAAATGGCACGACGCTGGTGCTAAAATTTCTCGAGGACCCGGACAAGGGTGTTCAAGAGCGGGTGGTTCGCTGCCTCACCCGAATCGGCCAGGGAGTTGTCCAGCCGCTGGCTCAGCGATTGCCCGATGCCTCGCGGCTATGGCAATTGAACGCGGCTCGGATTTTATGCGCGACACGTGGCAAGGCAGCGTTAAAAGCGCTTTTGCAGATCCTTCGCGCCGGAACGGACGAGTTTAATAGAGCCGTATGTGATCTGATGACCCCAATGATCCGGGAGATGGACGCCAAAGAACGGGACGCACTCTACGATGAACTCGAGGCCTTCGCGCCGTCGCTTGACGTAAAGCAACAGAGGCCGGCGGTGATCTCGGCGATCCGACTATTCGGACAGCTTGGCCGCCCTCAAGCGCGACGTTGGCTCTGCAAATTCCTGGGGGCTGAGCAGCACCCCAGTCTCCGCGCGCATGCGCTCGTGGCTTTGCTCCGTTGCCTTCGCGAGCAGGAGTTGCGCAAGGACGAATACGCAAAGCTTTTTCCCTTGCTTGAAGAAGCCGAGTTTTCGGAGGTTACGCGCTTGGCGCTCGAATTACTCGACGCCCATGAGTTGCCGGCGGATTCCCGGCCGCTGCTGTCCCGCTTACTGGAAAGTCCCCACGCCGACGTGCAGAAGTTTGCGCTGCGCAAGATGGGCGATGTCGGTTCGCCGGCTTCCGTCCGCACCCTGGTGGAACAGTTGGGCGATTCGGATTATCGGCGCCGGGACGTGGCGGCCCGCGCTCTGCGCAAGATTCCCGAAGCGCGCAGCGCGCTCATTAAAGAGTTTTTAGCGTGTGACGACGCGAGCAAAGCGTGGAGTATCGCCGAGCTGTTGCCTTCCTTCGACGGCAAGTGGCGGCAGGACGTTCTGGAATCGCTTTGGAAGCGGTTGCAGGCGGCTGTCGGAGCCGAAGATCGAATTCAGAATGCCTTCCTGAGCGTGCTCAAACAAGCGGACGGAAATTATGCGTACGAGCAGTTGGCCGCGCAGGGCACGCGGCTCATCAAAGCCAAAAAGTACAAGGAGGCCGTCGATTTTCTGACGCCACTCAAAGAATTTTCAGAGTTGAAGCCCGAGCATAGATTTCACCTCGCTTTGGCCCAGCTGAAACTCCACTCTCCTACGGTCGCGAGCCACCGGCAGCATCCCGCCGTGGAATTGCTCAGCGACCTATGCCGGAACTCGGCCTACCCGCTCTTCGAAGCGCTCAAGAAGGAAAAAAGCCTCGCCCCCGAAGACCTTTTTTCTCTCGGCTTCAGCCTGGTGGAACGATCCGGGGAGGAGCGTAGCCTGGGA
>VBKE01000319.1 GCA_005879605.1 Deltaproteobacteria bacterium | reverse complement strand
CTCGTCGCCCAGCTTGACAAATTGGGTATGAGAGGGCGCAAGGCCCAGAGCTCCCTCGAGGACGATGAGGTCGCACGCGTTCGCGCGGCCCTGGCCGCTCAAGAGAAGCCCCAGGTCCATGTCGGGAAAGAAAAAGTTGTCGCCGATCGCGTGGTGAAGGCCGAGGACGAGAGCCTGGGAGACATCCAGGCGCGCGAAACCATTGTGGAGCGCAGGGTTCGCGCGAATGTTATTCGTCGCCGCACGAGTCGAGTAGAAGTTCCTCAAGCCGAAAAACAACGGTCCGAGGCCGAAGTTAGTAAAGCGCCGGTGGCGGAGCCGCAACCCTCCGTCGAGAGACCAGAGGTAACCCGGGCACGGGTCGAAGGAGTTCCGGCGCAAGGCGCGCCGGAAGTCGAAACCCCCGAGGAGGAACCGCTCGCAGCCGAGGCGGAGCCTCAAGAAACATCGACCCCTTTTGAGGCCAGAGAAACGGAACCGCCAGCTGCGGCGAACCGGGCGCAGCCCCAACCCTCAGCAGAACCGATTCCCGGAAAACGCGCCCCAATCGAGGAAGAAGCGCCGCGTGGCGCGCGCATTCTCGGTCGCATAGATCTCAGGCGGACGGTGAGAGTGGAGCCGGCCCCCACTCCTATAGTTCGTCGTCCGGCGCCCGGGGCGCCCGCCATAACTCCAACGCCCGGGGTGGAGGTTCAACGGCTGCCACGGGACCTCGATAAAGAGAAAACCGCCGCGGGCGAAGAAGCTAAACCAGCCAAGCCGGGCCGGCACAAGAAGCGAGTCGTCAAGAAGCAAGACGTTCTGGAATTCAGAGAAAAAGAGCTTCGCTCAGGACGCATCCCCAGGAAGAAGCGGGCTCTGCCGGGGAAAGAGCAGCGGAAAACCGAAATTACCGTTCCCCGGGCGAGCAAGAGGGTGATCAAAATTTCCGAAGTGATTAGCGTCGGCGATCTGGCGCGTGAAATGGGGGTAAAAGCCGGTGAAGTGATCAAGAAGTTGATGGGGCTTGGAATGATGGCAACCATCAACCAGGTCTTGGACGCGGACACGGCCACTTTGATTGCCTCGGAGTTTGACCATCAAGTTGAAAACGTTGCGTTTGACGTCGAAAGCGCGTTGGAGATCGAACACCAAACAGAAGAACCCGAAAGCGCGCTTGAGCCGCGGCCGCCGGTGGTCACGATCATGGGCCACGTCGACCACGGAAAAACGTCGTTGCTCGATGCCATTCGGAGTACGAATGTGACCGCCCAAGAGCACGGCGGCATCACGCAACATATCGGCGCGTACCACGTGCAGGTCGATGGGCGAAGCGTAACGTTTCTGGACACACCCGGTCATGAAGCATTCACAGCCATGCGGGCGCGCGGCGCGAAGGTCACCGACATCGTTGTCTTAGTCGTCGCGGCGGATGATGGGGTCATGCCGCAGACGGTCGAGGCGATTAACCACGCTCGCGCCGCGGAGGTACCGATCATCGTTGCCATCAACAAGATCGACAGACCCGATGCCAACCTGGAACGGGTGAAAAGGGGACTGTCGGAACATGGATTGGTTTCTGATGACTGGGGCGGCGATACGGTATTTGCGCCGGTGTCCGCCAAGACCCACGAAGGCATTCCCCATCTTTTGGAAATGCTCCTGCTGCAATCTGATATCTTAGAGCTCAAGGCGAATCCCAATAAGCTTGCTCGGGGGACGATCGTCGAGGCGAAACTGGATCGCGGCCGCGGCCCGGTGGCCGCTGTACTGGTGCAGGAAGGAACTTTGCGGGTGGGCGATGCCTTCGTCTGCGGCGGTTTCTATGGAAAAGTGAGGGCCAGGAACGACGATCGCGGACACAAGGTCGAAGCGGCTCCGCCGTCGTTTCCGATTGAGATTTTGGGTTTGCAGGGCGTGCCCCAGGCGGGAGATTCCTTTGTCGCCGTGGCCGACGAAGCCAAGGCTCGACAAGTTGCCGAATTTCGCCATACCAAACAAAGAGAAACCGAGCTGGTCAAGTCGAGCAAAGTCTCGCTGGAGGAATTGTACAGTCAGATCAAAGCCGGTGATGTAAAAGAATTGAGCGTCGTTCTCAAAGCCGATGTCCAGGGTTCCGTGGAGGCGTTGACGGAAGCGCTGAGCCGGCTTTCCACGGGCGAAGTCAAACTCCGGGTGATTCACGGCTCGGTCGGTGGTATTACGGAAAGTGATATCCTCCTGGCTGCGGCCTCCAACGCCATCGTGATCGGCTTCAATGTTCGGCCGGAGTCCAAAGGCGCGGCCTTGGCGGCGAAGGAAGGCGTTGACGTGCGTCTGTACACAATTATCTATGAAGCGGTGGCCGACGTCAGGGCCGCCATGGAAGGCATGCTGGAACCGACCTTCCGCGAACAAACTCACGGTCGGGTGGAAGTGCGGCAGACTTTCAACATTCAGGGGGTGGGCACGATCGCCGGCTGTTACGTGAGCGAAGGCAAAATTCAACGAGGCAGCCTCGTTCGGCTCTTGCGCGATCAGGTGGTTGTTCATGAGGGAAAACTGGCGAGTCTCAAACGCTTCAAAGATGACGTTCGAGAAGTGACCGCCGGTTACGAGTGCGGTCTAGCCATCGAAGGATTTCAGGATGTTAAGCAGGGCGATGTTGTTGAAGCTTACGAACGCACTCCCGTTATCAGACGGATCAACCCGAATCCGAGCGGGCGTGAAGCATCGCGCGCGACCGCGGGAGACAATCGATAGGCCGCAATCATTTCCAATCACCCGCCTCTTCCATGGTTGTGGGGGTGCTTAAACTAAATCTCGTGTTAGCCGAGAATCATTCCCTAAAAGGCAAGCGCGGGGTCCTCAAGCGAATTCAAGCCCGGGTCGCAAATCAATTCAACGTCTCGGTAGCCGAATGCGGGGATCAGGAACTCTGGCAAAGCGCGATCCTTGGCTTCGGCGTCGTGGGAAGCAGCCAGCCGGTGATCGAGGCGACGCTTCAAAAAGTAGTGGATTTCGTCGACCGCCTCGGTTTGGCCGAAGTGGGTAAAGCGGAAGTCGAATTTTTTTACTGCTGATGATCGTTCATGGACCATCAACGCTCAGATCGTGTCGCCGATTTGCTCATCGAGCTCATCTCGGAACTAGTTAGAAAAGAGATCCGAGATCCTCGTATCGGTGCCGTGACTTTGACGGGAGCCGACGTAAGCAAAGATTTGCGCCACGCCCGCATCTATTTCAATCTGCTCGGCAGGCGCGAGAGCCGAAAAGACGTGCTCGCGGGCCTGAAGAGCGCCACTGGATTTATCCGTTCGAAAGTTGGCAAGCAACTCAATCTTCGATTTGTTCCCACCATCGAATTTTTTTACGATCAAAGTGAAGATGAAGCGCAACGGATTGACGATCTGTTGAAACAGGTAAAATAGCCAGTTGCTTTTCCTTCGCGCCACAAGTCAAGTCCTTCTTCGGCCTGGAACAATCACATGGTGCAAAATGGTATTCTTTTAATAGACAAAGCGGAAGGTCCTTCCTCGGCGCAGGTGGTGCACCGGGTCAAGACCGCTCTGTCAGCAAAAAAGGTGGGCCATCTGGGCACATTGGATCCGTTCGCGTCGGGTCTGCTTCTCCTGGGGGTGAATGAGGGAACCAAGATTGCCGACATCTTCCTCCACGCGCCGAAAAGCTACCGCGGAATCATGGTCCTGGGCGTCGAGACCGACACTCAAGATTCGACGGGGAGTGTGGTAGAGGTGCGCCCGGTGCCGACAGTGGGCGAAAACGAGATCGGGATGCTCAAAAAGAAATTCACCGGCGATCTTCAGCAAATCCCGCCCATGTTTTCAGCGTTGAAGCGAGACGGCGTTCGCCTGTATCGGTTGGCGCGCCAAGGAAAGAATATTCCGCGCGAGCCGCGTTCCATCCGGGTCGAAGCGCTGGAGCTCAAAAAATTAGAGAACGATAAGATCGAGTTCGACGTGACCTGTTCTCGCGGCACCTATATCCGCACTCTCGCGGCAGATATGGGGAAAGTTCTTGGCTGCGGTGCCCACTTAAAAAGCCTCAGAAGAAGAAGCTGCGGTCATCTGGCAGTTGAGCAAGCCATCACGCTCGACGAACTGGAACAGATGCATTCAAAAGAAATAATACCGCTTGTTTCATTGCCTTCCGCCTTGAGTCATTTGCGGAGCATTACATGGGAAAGCCGATGGCTAAGCCGCTTGCGATTGGGACAGCAAGAAATTTTGGCACAGATAGGTAAGCCTCTGGACGGCGAGAAGCTGGTCAACATTTTGGATTCGCGCGGAAATCTCGTCGCTTTGGTCGAATGGACTGCGGTGACCCCGGGTGGGCGGTGGCGGCTTTTTCGCGTCTTTCATTCGTAGTTTTGCAGGGCGACCGGGGTGGCGCCTTGGTTGACTTGGGCGCGCGGAATCGGATAGTTTAAATTATTGGCTGAACGTTCCGTCCGATTGCGGAGACGAGCATATTGCAGAGTAGACCGGTTTATTGCAGCGACCGAAAAACTTAATATCTTGGGAAAGGAAGCATACCTAGCACATGAGTAACATAACCGGAACAGTTCCCTCCAATACCTTTGTCCAGAAATGGGTCAAGGATGTTACGGCGATGTGCCAGCCCGATGAGGTTGTCTGGTGCGACGGTTCTGAAGCGGAGCGCGAACGATTGACCCGCGTCGCGGTGCAATGCGGCGATCTCATAACACTGAACCAAGAGAAGTTGCCGGGTTGCTATTTACACCGTAGCGCATTGAATGACGTGGCGCGCACGGAAAATCTGACATTTGTGTGCACCGAACAGAAGGAAGATGCGGGACCCAATAACAACTGGATGGCTCCGGCGGAATCTTACGATCGTTTGTCGAAAATTTTCTCCGGCTCGATGAGGGGGCGGACCCTGTATGTCATTCCGTTCCTCATGGGACCGTTAGGGTCTCCCTTCAGTAAAGTCGGAATTCAAGTCACGGACAGCGTCTATGTGGTGCTCAACATGCGGATCATGACGCGCATGGGAAAGACCGCCCTCGACCATCTGGGTGGTTCCGATGACTTCACGCGTTGCCTGCATTCCAAAGCTGACCTCGACATGGACCGGCGCTTTATCTGTCACTATCCTCAAGACAACACGATTTGGAGCGTCGGCTCGGGTTACGGTGGCAATGCGCTTCTGGCGAAAAAATGTCTGGCGCTGCGCATTGCGAGCAAGCTGGGTCAGAAAGAGGGCTGGCTGGCAGAGCATATGCTCATCGTCGGTGTCGAAAGCCCGGACGGAGAAATCAATTACGTTTGCGGCGCGTTTCCCAGTGCCTGCGGCAAAACTAACCTGGCGATGCTCGTGCCGCCGGCGAGTATGAAGGGATGGAAGATTCACACCATTGGCGACGACATCTCGTGGCTGCACGTTGGCCCGGACGGCAGACTTTGGGCCATCAATCCCGAAGCGGGCTTTTTCGGGGTTGCGCCGGGGACGGGATCAAAGACCAATTCCAATGCCATGGCAATGGTCAACAGAGATACGATCTTTACCAATGTCGCTCTCAGATCGGACGGCACCGTGTGGTGGGAAGGGCATGACGACCCGGTACCCGCCGGCGCTCAAGATTGGCGCGGCAAGCCGTGGGATGCCAAGAGCGGCCATCCGGCCGCCCATCCCAATTCTCGCTTTACTGTATCGGTTAAACAGTGTCCCACCTATTCTCCGGAGTGGGAAAAGCCGGAGGGAGTGCCCATCAGCGCGATTCTATTCGGCGCGCGGAGACAGAAACTGGTGCCGTTGGTGTATCAATCGTTCAACTGGCAACACGGGACTTTTCTCGGCGCCACGCTGGCGTCGGAAACCACGGCCGCCGCCACCGGTGCCGTCGGTGTCGTCCGCCGCGATCCCATGGCGATGCTGCCGTTTTGCGGCTACAACATGGGTGATTACTGGGGTCACTGGTTATCCTTGGCCAAGCGTGCCACGAATCCGCCAAAGATCTTTCGCGTGAACTGGTTCCAACGAAACGAGCAAGGCAAATTTTTGTGGCCGGGGTTCGGGGAGAACTTGCGGGTGTTACGCTGGGTTATCGAGCGTTCCAAGGGTGGTGGACAAGCGGAAGAGACGGCCATCGGCTATGTGCCGAAGCCGTCAAGCTTGAATGGTGGGGAACTTAATATCTCCAAGGCCGATCTCAACCGGTTGGTTGCCGTGGATCGCGAGGGTTGGAAGAATAACCTCAAGGGCCAAGGCGAATACTTCGATAAGTTTGGCGATCATCTGCCGGCCGGCATCAGGGAAGAGCACCAAGCTCTCGCCGATCGTCTCAAGGCCTAAGGGAGAATTAGCAATGGCGAAAGGACACCACGATATCGGAGGCGAGCCGGCGGGCCCCATCGATCAGACGGAGCATGTACTGTCGGACTGGGAAATTCTCGCCGATGCCGTGAATCAAGCCCTTGGGGCCAGGGGTGTCAAGCGCACCGATGAGATGCGGCGAGCGCGCGAGGAAATGGATGCGGAAACCTACAAATCCATGACCTACTATGAACGCTGGATTGCGAGCATTGAGACTATTCTCGTCGAAAAAAACATTCTTACCCGCGAGGAGATCGACCGAAAGCAGGCGGAGTTCGAGGAAAAATGGGGAGAGCCGTGAGCGGGCGGCCTGGCAAGTTCAAGCCGGGCGATAGAGTGCGCGTGCGTATGGAGGACCGTCCGGGCCACATCCGTACCCCGTGGTATATTCGCGGTAAGACCGGATGGATCGAACAAGTTCACGGCAAGTTTCTCAACCCCGAATCGCTCGCCCATGGCGGCGATGGACTCCCCAAACGGCTACTTTACCTTGTCGCGTTCAACCAGAAGGACATTTGGACAACGGTCCAGGCTCCAAAAGACAAAGTCTTGGTCGATATCTATGAGCACTGGTTAGATCCGGTCAGCTGAGGAGAATCATTCAATGAGTGATGGCCATATTTCCGAACCAGCTTCTCAAGATCACGGACACGAGCATCCTAAACATGAACTGAGCCGTTATGCCAAACGGATCTACGCGATCCGCGATCTTTTGCTGGAAAAGGGTGTCATCACGGAAAAAGATATCCGGTGTCAGATCGAATACCAGGAAGCGCGTTCCCCGGCGAACGGCGCCAAGCTCGTCGCGCGAGCCTGGGTTGATCCGAATTTCAAGTCGCGCTTAATCAGCGATCCCAAGGCGGCCTGCGCTGAGATGAGTATCGATGCCACGAGCATCAACGAATTTGTCGTCCTGGAGAACACCGAAAAAGTACGGCACATGGTGGTTTGCACGCTTTGCTCCTGCTATCCCCGGCCGATACTGGGCCGACCTCCCGATTGGTACAAAAGTTTCAACTATCGCTCGCGGGCGGTGAACGATCCACGGGGAGTAATGCGTGAATTTGGGCTTGATCTTCCCGACGACGCCGAAGTGCGGGTTCACGATAGCACGGCGGACATCCGCTATCTGGTTTTACCGTTGAGGCCAAAGGGCAGCGAGGGACTGGGCGAACTAGAGCTGACGCGACTCGTCACCCGGGATAGCATGATCGGTGTTATGGACGCGCTGCCGGCGCTGCCGAGCCATGAACTTGCTACCTCCTGATTGCTTTTCTTTGTTACCACGAAGGCCTTTCAGTCATTTTGGCCCGTTCCACACAAACGCAAGCGCGCAAAAAACTGATTGATTTTTTTGCATCGACCGCGTAAAATTCCCGGTTATCCATGGTCAACTATTGTTTGAATGCGCGCGCACTTCACTACGGAGATCGAAACCGTGCCCAAGATTAAGAATTCATATTCCACAATACTTCGGGCGATCGGCCAGGAGCTTGAGGCGCGGGGGCTCAAAACCTTCGAGTTGAGACCCGACGGCGACGTGTACATCGTCGCCTGTGGGTACCAGGAACCGCCATCGGCCACCCCGGTGACCTTGCATTACAGTTGGGAGGACATCGAGGATCTCGATCGCGCAGGGCGGGCAAAGCGTAGAAAGCTATCGCCTCCCAAGGAATTCGTCACTCTGGTGCAAATCTTTAGGGCCGTCGGCGGTTACCTCGACAAGAACCAGTGCCGTCTAATTGCCATTTCGAATAATCATTTGGCATCGAAGGAGTTGATCCTGCAGGTTGAATATCAGACGGCTGACGGTGAACGGATCGTCGATGATCGCACAGGATCAGCCATCTACGATTTATGCGTCAGCATGTACAAGCAGCGCGGGAAATTCATGGCCGTGGCTGACCGCTTCGCTTATTGGCGCCGAAAGGCTGGCTAGCGTATCGTTCCGTCCCGCGCGCCCTCCCTGGTGACTGCCTTCACATTTTCAAAGGCTAAATAATTTGGACACGACCATCGATTATTATTCGTTGCTCGGCATCAAGCGAAATGCCAGTCCGAGCGACATCAAGCAAGCGTACCGGAAAATGGTCTTTCGCTATCACCCCGATCGCAATCCCGCCGATGAGCTGGCGGCGGAAAAGTTCAAGCAAGTTTTGGAAGCCTACGAGACGCTCTCAGATTCCGATAAAAAAGGGATTTATGATGAAGCCACTCGACCGCTCGAAGAAGAGACAGAAGAAGAGAATCAAGGAGAACAGTTTGGCGACAACGTAAATCAGGGGTTTCGCTTTTCCCATGAATTCAAATCCAAAGTAGTGCCGGAGCCCAAATGTCCTCACTGTTCGGTCGTCGGCGTCGACCACATCGTTTCCCGCAAGGGAGGCACCGGTTCGTCCCGCGGTAAACAATTTATTCTCTCGCCCTTCAATATCATCTTCTGCAGCCAGTGCGGTCACGTCTACGGCGTTGCCGGAACTTCGTCTTGAACCGTAGCGCAGCGAGTTTTTAAACCAGGGAATAGAGGCTTCAGGCATCAGGACTTCGGGTTAGTGCATAATCCCACCGCCCTCGACGACCAATAGCTGCCCGGTGACAAAATCGCTGTCGGAGCTGGCCAGAAAAAGCGCGGTGCCGACGATGTCGGCGGGGGTTTCGACACGTTTGAAGCAGCGTTTGTCTATGCCGCCTTCGCGCCGTTTGAGCACGTCGTCAGTGACCGATTCTTCGCTCATCGTCGAGCCGGGAGTCATGCAGTTGACGTTGATGTTCCATTCTCCGAGTTGCCTCGCCACGACGCGGGTGAGCGCGACCACGCCGCCCTTGGCGGTCGTGTAGTGGGGCATGTCGCCAGAGCCGCTGAAAAATGTTCCCGAAGCGATGTTGATGATCTTGCCGCTCCGCTGCTGCTTCATGATCGGGATCACCGCTTTGCAGCAAAGAAAGACGCCCTTGAGATTGACTTCCAGCACCCGATCCCATTCCTCGATCGCCAGTTCTTCGACGCGCCCTTTCCAGAGTTTCTGCGTGACATAGATCGCAGCGTTATTGAGTAAGATGTCGACGCGTCCAAAGCGATCCACCGTTTCGCGCATCAAACCTTCAACGTCTGCGAAACTACGGACGTCCGTTGTTCGTGCCCACGCGGATAAACCACTGTCCACCAGGGCTTTGGCAACGGCTTCACCCCCAGGTCGATCAACGTCAGCAATGACAAGGTGCGCTCCCTCTTGGGCAAATCCTCGCGCGTAGGCTTTGCCGATGCCATGGGCCGCACCGGTAACGATGGCGACCTTGTTCTGTAGTCTCATGGAACCTCCCTTGCTGGATGGGCTGAACGGTTTCTAATGGGGGATTTTACTTTGGAATCAGGTGAAGCTTGGCGTTTTGCCTTCGAGCAACATAGCAAGATTGGCGGCCGGGAACCGCAGGCCGACGAAAAAGCCACCGAAAAGACCGTAGACGGCGCTGGCTTCATCGAAGCGCATCTCATAGACGAGTTTCTTGAAGACCAGGGGATCGTCCGCGAAGAGATCGACGCCCCACTCCCAATCGTCGAAACCGATGGAACCGGAGATGATCTGGATCACGCGCCCCGCGTAATGGCGGCCGATCCTACCGTGCTCGCGCATCATTCTTTGCCGTTCGATAATCGGTTCGCTGTACCAGTTCTTAGCCTCGCCGCGCAGTTTGTTCATCGGGTAGAAGCAAAGATAGCGGCGCGCCGGAATCTCAGGCCAGAGACGCGGCGCCGCGGCCTCGCGCTGTTTCGTCATTTCAGCTTCAACCTCTTGGTTCCATTCCGCGGTTCCCGGCTGCAGGCCTCTTTCCTTCAATTCCGCATAAAGCTTCACGGAGGCCTCATAGAGTCCCAGCTCGACAACGGAGAGATACGACGTGGCGGGCTCGAGGAATTCGTGCAGCCGGGAATGAGCCAGCCGCAGCTCGGCATCATTAAGCTCGTCGAGGGTCCGACGAAAATGGACGATCATCAAATCCCCTTTGTGACCCAATAGCGAGAAGAGCGCGCTGGGTTCTTGCTTATTTTGTTCCAAGGGAACGAGTCTTGTCGTTGCCCGATCGAGGATATGCTTTTGATCGGAGGCAGCGAGCGCTCGCCATGCCGACCAGCGGATACGAAACATCTGATGCAGGATGTAGGAGCCGTCGAGGGTGAGAGGAACCGCGGGTACGCCGCTTGCGAGTTGGTTTTTTGGTTCGTTTTTCATCGTAGGGCTTACTTCCTCTAGGATTCCCTGTGGCACCTCTCTCGCTTCTAGCCCAATTGAGGTGAACTCGAAGGCGGCGATTGATCCGGCTTCGCGCCGCGCATTCGACTACGAAGCGCTTGAAAGCCGCGCTTGGCGAGGCGGAATAATTTTGGCATTAACCAGACGACGAGCGCAAGAAAACCCAAGACCACGATCAACATCAAAAGCGGGTGATTGAACATCAGCCAAATGCTGCCCAAGACCGTAAGGTCTTCAGCGACGCTGGCAATCCAGTTGCTGAAAGGCTCGGGGCTGGCGTTGATGGCTAGACGCACCGTCGCTTTGGTTCCGTGAGCCGCCAAAGCCATAGTGCCGCCTGCCAAGAGCGCGACGAGTTCCAGCGCCGGGTTCATGTCTCCCATGGAGCGGGCGGCAAGCACCGCGCCGGCGGGGATGCGTATGAAGGTGTGGAGCAGGTCCCAGCCGCTGTCGAAATACGGCACTTTGTCGGCAAAAAACTCGATCACGTACATGATGCAGGCGACGGTAATGACCGCAGGGTGCATGAGGAGCTGCAAATTGGGCGGGAGCTGGATCATGTCCAGCTGCCCCGCGATGCCCAACGCCGCCACTGTCGCATAAAGATTTATGCCGGAGGTCCAGGCCGTCCCCATGGCCAAGCTCAGAGCTTCGAGTGTGCCCATATTTTAGCTCCTTCCCTTTGACTGACTTTCCGGCTCTCTTCTGATTGGACGCCGCAATGACGAAAAAATTTCACCCGCTCATTTGAGCCAACGTGGCCTTAGATCTTCCACTTCTGCTCAATTTTGTCCTTGACCTCCCTGGCGAATGCATTGACCGGTGGAAACTGGTCCATCCATCTATAGGGACGGCAGGCGTCGATCAACACACGATCCGACGTGTAGCCGCGCGGCGAGCGCTCCTCCGGCGGCAGCGCGGGTTCGCACACCGAAGCCCAAACGCCTTTTACAACGTCCAGCCCTTCGCGCACGTGACAGCGCGTGGCGATGGCCCAGATCACGTCGGCGGGGTTGGCGATATCGATGTCATCGTCGACCACCACGACGAATTTTCCGCCGTAGGCGCCAGCGCGCGCGCCCGCGGCGACGAGCAATGCTTGTTTCGAATGGCCTGCGTAACGTTGCTTGATGGCGATGACGGTAAACGGGCCGGGTTGGCCGCCATAGACAAAACCCCAGACACCTTTGACTTCCGGTATGCCCGCTTTCTCCAATTGCTCCCACAGCGTGGCCGCGCCCAGTGGTATCGGCAAATAACTTGCCGGCGGTTTGAGCGGCGGCGCGCCGAGAATGATCGGATCGTTGCGATAGTAAATGCGCTTCACGTTCATGATGGGCGTCTCGCCGACATTTTCTTCGGTGAAATAGCCAGGCCATTCGCCGAAAGGTCCTTCTTTAGGCATGTCTTCGTCCTTCATCGCCGGCAGCTCGCCTTCGATGACGATCTCCGCGTTGGCTGGAAGGGGGAGACCGGTGACAGCTCCACGAGCCACGGGCACAGGAGAACCTTGGAGATAGCCGGCAAATTCAAATTCATTCACATCCGGCGGGAGCGGCATTTGCGCAGCCAGAAATACCGCGGGTCCTTGGCCCAACGTGATGGCCACGGGCAACGGCTTGCCGGCATCTCTGGCGCGTTCAAAAGCCAACCGGCCGTGCTTGCCCATGTTCATCTTCACCGAGAGCGTGTTCTTGTTCTGCACCATCACTCGGTAGGTGCCGACGTTGATCTTGCCGGTTTCGGGATCTTTGGTGATGACGCCGCAGCCGGTGCCGATATACGGCCCGCCGTCGAGATCGTGCCACTTTGGCACTGGAAACCTATAAAGATCCACCTGCTCCTCGGCCATCTGGTTCTCAAACACCGGACCGCCTTCGACTTGTTGCACGGGCACGGGCTTGTACGCGGCGAGTTTTTTTCGCCAGGCGTAGAGGTAATCGACGCCGTTGAGCGCCGGATCGATGCCCATCGCCGGGCCGGTGCGCCTGCAGGTGCGAAAGACGTTGGAGATGACGCGAAAGCCTGCCGGATAATTCTTAAACTTACTAAACAATAGCGCCGGTCCTTCCTTCTCCGCCGCCCGTTCAGTGAGCGCGCCAACTTCCAAGTTGAGATCCGCTCCTTCAAAGCGGCGCAACTCTCCCATCTCCTCTAGGGTGTTGATGTATTCTCTCATATCGGTGACGTCTGACATGCCGTCCTCCTCGATCGAAAGTCATACTCTATTGTGGTGGGTTGGAGGTGTCAACACGAGTTGCCGGTAGCCCGAAAAAAAAGCAGCGTGATGAACTTCTCGAGAAGTTCTCTTACTATCTTCCGCACAACCCTATGATAAAAGTCGACAACTCGCGTTCAGATGCGCCAATGAAATGTCTAGTCGGAGGATCACGCGCTGATGGCGCCTTGCGCTTTCCAAGGTCTTCCTCTAGTCTTTACGTCAAGCATCATGCAGCGGATTCTCCTGCGTTTCGTCCCTTCGATCCTCTCACTCTCCGTCCTCTGCGGCTTCGCCCATGCCACAGACGTCCGCGAAGTCGTTCTCGACAACGGCCTCAAAGTGCTCTTGCTCGAAGACCACAAGAGCCCGGCCGTGACTTTCCAAGTGTGGTATCGCGTCGGTTCGCGCAATGAGAAAGACGGCAAGAGCGGCTTGTCTCATTTTCTCGAACACATGATGTTCAAGGGGACGCCAACCGTAAAACCCGAGGAGTATTCGCGCATCATCGCGAAAAACGGCGGACGTGCGAATGCTTTTACAACGTCCGACACGACCGTCTATTTTGCGATCATGAGTCGCGAAAAGATCGGCATTGAGATCGATCTCGAAGCCGATCGAATGGCGAACGCGTTGTTGGGAGACGCTTATTTTGAGCCGGAAAAGAAAGTCATCCAAGAGGAGCGGCGGTTAAGAACGGATGACAATCCAGCGTCGGCGTTAAACGAAATGGCCAGCGCCGTCGCCTACCTGGTTCATCCTTATCGGCGGCCGGTGGTCGGCTGGATGGACGATATTCTTAATCTCAGCCGGCAGGATCTGGCGGATTATTACAAGCTTTATTACGCGCCGAACAACGCCTTCGTCGTGGTCACGGGGGATTTTTCCCCGGCGGAGATCTTGCCGAAGATCAAGGCGGCGTTTGAGAAAATTCCGCGCGGGACCGAGCCGCCCAAGGTGCGCGCCGAGGAGCCGCCGCAACGAGGCGAGCGACGCGTGACTCTCAAAAAAGAGGCGGAACTTCCATTCGTTTTGATGTTTTATCACGCGCCGAATTTAAACAGCCCTGACAATTACGCCTTGGACGTCTTGTCGGTGGTCCTTGCCGGCGGGCAGAGCTCCCGTTTGTACCGCGAGTTGGTTTATCAAAAACGAATCGCGCGCAGCATTGATGCCGATTATAGCAGCGTGTCCATCGATCCAACCGGTTTTACCGTGACGGCCCAGCTGATGCCCGGCAAAGCGCCGGAAGAGATTGAGCGTGAAATCGACAGCCTGTTGGAAAAGATCAAGTCAGAGGTGATAAGTGAACGCGAGCTGCAGAAAGCGAAAAATCAAATCGAGGCTTCGTTTGTCTTCAGTCAGGATTCGGTTTTCGGCCAGGCCATGAAAATCGGCTATTATGAAATCGCTGGCGGGTGGCGCCAGATCGACAGCTATCTGGACGGTATCAGGAAAGTGACCCGGGAAGATATCCGGCGGGTCGCCAGACAATATCTCGTCCGCGACGAAAGAACCGTCGGCGTTTTGGTTCCCACTCAAGCCAAGGGCCGATGAAAAAATTTTTTCTGGAGCTCATCGGCATTTTTTTCGTAGTGGCTTTGGCCGCGCCTCTGAGAGCCGGGGTCGTGCCCAAGCGTTCCGTTTTGGATAACGGCATCGTCCTGCTGACGTCCGAACAAAAAGCCTTACCGATGGTTTCCATCGAACTACTTATCGACGCCGGCTCGCGTTATGACGCGCCGAACCAGGAGGGGCTGGCGAACCTCGTGGCGAAGCTTTTGACCTACGGCACGAAGCGGCGGACGGCGCTTCAGATCAATGAAACTCTCGATTTCCTCGGAGCGAGTTTATCGACCGGTTGCAGCGACGATCTTGCCAGCGTCAGCATGACGATCCTGAAGAAAGATCTGACCACGGGGCTCGAACTCTTGGGAGACATTCTGATCAATTCGACCTTTCCTCAACAGGAGATCGAGCGGCAGAAGCAGTCCGTCATCGCGTCGATCAAGGCGCGGGATGAAAGTCCCGGAGATATCGCTCAAAGAAGATTCGCCGCGGCGCTCTTTCCCCAGAGCCCTTATGGTCGACCGGTCGAAGGGACCGAGACGTCCGTGAAAGGTATTCAACAGAAGAGCCTCAGGGAATTCTATGAGCGATACTACCGCCCCAATCGATCGATATTAGCGGTGGTCGGAGACGTGTCCGAGCAGGAAAGCACCCAAGCGCTCAATCAGGCTTTCCGTTCCTGGAGGAAGGGCGAGCCTGGCGGCAAGCCTCTAGTTCCCAGCGTCATCGGTTCGTCGCAGGTCATTCGTGTCAACAAGGATCTCACGCAGGCCAACATCATGATGGGGCATGAAGGCGTTCCGAGGAATCATCCGGATTACTATGCCATTCAAGTCATGAACTACATATTAGGGGGCGGCGGGTTTTCTTCACGGGCGATGGATTCCATCCGCAACGAGCGCGGCCTAGCTTATTCCGTCTATAGCCATTTCGGCGCTGAGAAAAGCCATGGCACTTTTGTTTTCGTGATGCAGACAAAAAACGACACCGCGGAGGAGGCTATCCGCATCGCGCGGGAAGAAATTCGCCGCATGCGAGAGCAGCCGGTTACGGACCAGGAGCTCGACGACGCCAAAAACTATCTAACGGGGAGTTTTCCTCTCCGCCTGGACACCAACCATAAGGTGGCGAGCTTCCTTGCTCAGGTAGAATTTTTCCGGCTCGGACTGGATTATCCGGACCGCTATGCCGATCTCATCAGGAAAGTTACCCGTGAGGACGTTCAGCGCGTTGCCAAGGCATACTTGCATCCGGAAAAACTTATCACGGTCGTTGTGGGGAATCAGAAGAAAGCAGGCGAAAAGTGAAGACAGTTTTCGTAGGGCCGACGGGATCTTTGAGAGAAGATGGCGCATCCTTGACCCTGGATTACAAATATTGTCAATTTCTCAAATCCCACATCTGTGGGAGTCGGGAAAAAATAGCCATCCTGCTTGACAGCCGGGCGGTTGCTGCGGCATAGTTTCTGCTTATAAGATTCACTTTTGCCAGTTCTGTCGGCCGTCATTTTTGCGTATCGGAGTGTTAGCTCTAATGAAGAAAGTTCTCATCGTCGAAGATCACGCCGATATGCGCGAGCTGCTCACCTGGCAGGTCGAGCTCATGGGCTTTATGCCCATACCGGCAAAGCACGGCAAAGAGGGAGTCGAGAAGGCCATCGCGGAAAAGCCCGATTTAGTGTTGATGGATATCATGATGCCGGGGATGGATGGCTGGGCAGCGGCGCGGGAGTTGCGCGCCAACCCGGAAACCAAAAGTATCCCGATTTTAGCGGCGACAGCACTGTTTCGTGATTCCGATCTCAAGACTTGCATCGAGGCCGGTTGCAACGGTTACATAGTCAAACCGTTTACGTTCCAGGAGCTCCAGGGAAAATTGCGGGAATTTATTCCGCAGGCAAACGGTTCCCTGCCCTAGTTCGGTCTCCCCTCACTCTTTCGGTTAAAACCTTTCCCGAATAGAATAAATCGAGGGAGGGTTATTCGTGTCATCACAGGACAAGGCAGTCGCCATCGTCAAGCGTTTGCGCGAAAACGGTTATGAAGGTTATTTCGCGGGCGGATGTGTGCGCGACATGCTCCTCAAAAGGGCTCCTCAAGACTACGACATCACGACGAATGCGCACCCCGACGACATTGCCAAGATTTTTCCCCAAACGATTCCTGTTGGAGCGCAGTTCGGTGTCATGTTGGTCTTGGTCGAAGGTCAGCCCTTTGAAGTGGCGACCTTCCGCCACGACGGGCCTTACCTCGATGGACGGCATCCGAGCCAGGTGCGGTACGGCAGTTTACAGGAAGATATCCGCCGCCGTGACTTTACGATCAACGGGATGGTATACGATCCGTTGCAAGACCGGGTTGTCGATTGGGTCGGTGGTATAAAAGATCTCGAAGCCAAACGCATCCGCGCCATCGGCAAACCGCGCGAGCGATTTGAAGAGGATCGATTGCGCATGTTGCGGGCGGTTCGCTTTGCTGCCAATTTGGATTTCACCATCGAAGACGAGACCTTTGCGGCGATTGGTGACCTAGCTCCGACGATCACGCTGGTTTCTTGGGAACGGATCGGCGACGAAATGACGCGAATCCTGACGGAAGGGGGAGCCAGAAAAGGTTTTGAATTGCTGGACGCCACGGCTTTGCTCAAGGTGCTCCTGCCTGAAATCGAGGCGATGAAAGGCGTCGATCAAACTCCCGACTATCACCCCGAGGGCGATGTGTTCGCTCATACGATGTTGACCCTCAGCCACTTGGCCTCGCCCGCGGAGACGTTGGCGTATGGTTGTCTTCTGCATGACGTTGGGAAGCCGGTTTGTGTCCGGCGGGAGGGAGGACGCGTCACTTTTTACGGGCATACGGAGAAAGGCGCCGAGATGGCCGAGGCGGTCTTGAAGCGGCTCAAAAGAAGTCGATTGACCTGGGAACGAGTCGTCTATTTGGTCCGCAACCATTTGCGCCACACGCAGGCGCCCAAGATGCGGCTTAGCACCTTGAAGCGATTTCTCGGCGAAGAAGGAATCGACGAATTATTGGAGCTGACTCGGATCGACGCGTTATCCGCCAACGGCGATCTTCAGTACTACCAATTTTGCAAGCAAAAGCTTGCCGAACTGAAGGAAGAAGAGATTCATCCAAAGCCGCTTCTAGGGGGTAGGGATTTGATCGCCATGGGATTGACCCCGGGCCCGAGCTTCCACGAGATTCTTAAACAGGTCGAAGAAGCACAGCTCGGTGGAGAGCTTTCGAGCCGCGAGGAAGCCATGGAGTGGGTCAGCAAGCATTATGGCAATCGAGGTTGAGGAATGAAGCAGGGACAGACTCTTAACGTCGTCGGCAAAACAACACCGCGGATGGACGGTAAGGAAAAGGTCACGGGCAAAGCGGTGTACACGGTGGATATCGAACTGCCTGGAATGGCTCACGCCAAAATCCTCCGCAGTCCCTATGCGCATGCCAGGTTGGCTCGCGTCGATGGCCGCAGAGCCGAAGCGTTGCCCGGAGTTTACGCCGTCATCACCCGCGATGATCAGCGGCGGCTCGGGATGTTCGGCGCCGCCTATAAAGATCAGACCATCGTGGCGGTGGATAAAGTTCGCTATGTCGGAGATGCGGTGGCCGCGGTTGCAGCGGTAGACGAGGCGACGGCGGAACAAGCCTTGAATCTGCTCGAAGTCGAGTACGAGGAACTGCCGTCCGTAACCTCGATCGATGAAGCGCTGGCACCGGGCGCGCCTCTGGTGCACGACGCGCCATCCAGCGGGGGAGAAATGATGGGGCAACGTTATGAAATTCCCCCGGAGTTTGCCGGAACCAACCTCTGTTATCGTTTCAGTTACGCCAAGGGCGATGTGGAGCAAGGTTTTAAAAGCGCTGACGATATTTTTGAAGACACCTTCAGCTTTCCTCGAGTGCAGCACTTTTCGATGGAGCCCCACGCGACCGTCGCTCATGTCGAGCAGGACCGGATGACACTTTGGGCGGCCACACAAGAGCCGTTTACCTTGCGCGATCATTTAGCCGATATCTTCCGTCTGCCGCTCAACAAGATCCGTATCATTGCGCCCTATCTCGGCGGCGCCTACGGCGGAAAGCTCGCGGTCA
>VBKE01000168.1 GCA_005879605.1 Deltaproteobacteria bacterium | reverse complement strand
CACGTCGGGAACGACCGGACGGCCTAAAGGGGCGCTTCACACGCACTGCGGTTTTCCGATCAAAGCCGCTCAAGACATGTTGCTCGGCTTCGATATCAGACAAAAGGACGTGCTTTACTGGGTGACGGACATGGGATGGATGATGGGGCCGTGGGAAGTTCTTGGTGCAACCCTTCTCGGCGCGACGATGGTTCTTTACGAGGGAGCTTTGGATTTTCCGGGGCCGGATCGTCTGTGGTCGCTCGTCGAGCGCCATCGGGTGAGTGTTCTCGGCGTCTCGCCGACTTTGATTCGCGGTCTCATGCGTCACGGCAGCGCTCCCGCAGAGCAGCATGACCTTTCGACCCTGCGCATTCTCGGCTCCACGGGAGAGCCCTGGAATCCTGATCCGTGGCTCTGGTTTTTTCACACCGCCGGAAGGGGCCGCCTGCCGATTATCAATTATTCTGGAGGCACCGAGACTTCGGGCGGCCTCGTTACCGGGAATGTTCTGACGCCGCTTAAGCCCTGCTCTTTTTCCGGAGCCGTGCCGGGCATCGCCGCCGATGTCGTAGATGAAAAGGGAACGTCGATTCGTGGACAGGTGGGCGAGCTTGTCGTCCGCGAGCCTTGGATCGGCATGACGCGCGGTTTCTGGAAAGATCCCGATCGTTATTTTCAAACCTACTGGAGCCGATTCCCCGACGTCTGGGTCCACGGGGATTGGGCTGCAGTGGATGAGGATGGTCTCTGGTACATTCTCGGCCGCTCCGACGACACGATCAAGATCGCCGGAAAGCGGCTCGGTCCCGCCGAAGTCGAGTCCGTGCTCGTAGGCCATCCCGCGGTGAGTGAGGCGGCTGCTATCGGGGTTCCCGACCCGATCAAGGGCGAAGCGCTGGTTTGCTTCTGCGTTCTCAGGCCGGGAAGCCAGGGGAGCGAAAAACTGCGTGAAGAATTACGTGGCATGGTGGCCGAGCAGATGGGTAAGCCTCTCAAACCCGAAATTTTGAAATTTCTCGAAGATCTCCCGAAGACGCGCAACGCGAAGATCATGCGGCGCATCATTCGCGCCGCTTATTTGAATCAAGATCCCGGAGATCTGTCGGCGCTGGAGAATCCGCAGAGCGTCGAAGCGGTTCGAAGAGCGCTATAGACAGTGCATACCGGAGTATCTGCGACGCTTGCGAGGGCTGGCCACGCTCTGCCGTCTTCATTCCGGTTAAGCTTACCTGGGCACAAGCGCGACTGCGCGTGTCCACCCTGCGCTGCAGCGCTCAAGCTTGATTGGGAACGCTACAACTTTAAAACCGTGGGTGCATGGGAGTGAACTCAGATCCATTTTGTGAATCAGACAGAAGTCTCGCTCCCGGCCGGTATAGTGAATCGGGAAAAACTGATCCTTCTTACCTGCGCGCAGTGCGTCGACCATCGGAGTAACGGGACCATCGAGTGATTCACAGTCGCAACCTATGACGCGAATTCCCTGGTCTAAGAGCCAGAGAAGAGCATTTCGTTCCAAGCGGATCGAAAGATCAGAGAAATTTGGATCGTCAGTAAAGTGCTCAGCGGCTCCCGTTCGAATGAGCACGATGTCTTGGTTCTTGAGTCTGTATCCGATGCGCTCCAATTTTCCCATGAGGTCGGCAGCCGATATCGCTTCTCCCGGCCGTTTCGCCGCGCTGAAATCCAGCAACACGCCATCGCCGTAAAACCACTCGAGCGGCAGTTCGTCCACCGTTCGTGCCTTTCCTCCGTTGGCGGTTGGGCCGAAGTGAGAAGGCGCGTCGACATGAGTGCCGGCGTGCGTGTGGGTTTCCACGATATCCATGGCGCCCAAATGGACTATCTCGGAGACGGGCATGCGCAGGCGCTTCGCTTTCGCCCTTTGGTTTTGATCGTGATCGATGGTAATGATCCGGCTTTCTTCCGGCTCAAAGCTATGGTTCATGATCGGCAAGCTGAGATCAACGATTTGAATCCGATGCGTATTCAACCACTCGTCTTCGATGGCGACGGCGCGGATCCACGCGCCGGTGCCGCGGAAGATCTTCACTGGAAAGAACATGAATTTATAGCCGAAGGGACCAGGCAGACTGCCAAGATTCGTGAGCTTCTCCGCGTGGGTCCACTCCGTGAGGCGTCCCGCGCGGTGTATGGGGAAGTAGGCCGCCTTGTCGCCTTTGACGAAGCGTTCCGTCATCAACGCAATCGGCATATCGATGGTGGCGGAATCTGTCGCCATAACCCTAACCCCGAAGCGAAAAACGTAATTCAGCGCGCCGCCAATCAGGCCCGCGGCCGACTCGGCAAAGCCCGGGTCGTCGTCGTAGCGGTCGGTGCCGCCGGTCCATAAAGCGACAATGTCGCCTTGTTTTGGTGTGTGGTTGATCTTCTCTAATGCCGCGGCAATATCGTATTCACTGATCGGTTCCGTCGGCTTTTTGTGTCGGAAGTCAAGCACGACGCCGTCGCTCATGCACCACTCCAGCGGCACCTCTTCAATAAACTTTGCCGGGCGGCCCTCTGAGGTAGGATAGAAGTGATACGGCGCATCCAGATGAGTGCCTAAGTGGCTGCGTAGCTCGATCCGTTCCGTAGAGAAAAAAGCGCCATCAGGGAGATCAGAAACCTTCACCTGGTAGCGCTTGGCAAATATTCTGGCTGCCTCTTGATGTGAGATGGAGTTGAGTTTTAGCTCGCTGTTCTCCAAATGATCCGGCCTCAGAGAAACGCTTAGATCGTAGATTTTAGTCATGGTTCCTCCAGGATTGAGCGGGATAGCGATTAGGCATAGGGGATTGCGGATCTTAATTCACCTGTGTCTCGCCGAGAAATTCAGCGGGATCGTATACCGGATATTTTTAAAGTGTCAAATTAGTGTATCAGGAGGTGAGTCCGCATCTCAATTTTACATTTTTCCGGGTCTCAACTTTCTCGTGGAAGGGTGTTGAGGCGCGGCTGATTTCCGGCTGGACGTAAAGAGTCATCGATAACCGCCTGAAGAGCGGCACCCTACATAGTCGAACTTTAATAGGATCGTCAAAAGTAAAAACAACGCTGCCGTGAACCGGTCAATCGAGTTGCGTCTCGGATGGGAACAATCTAAAACGGCGGTCGGTAAAACCGAAGGGCGTTTCCACCCAAAGCCGCCGTCTTGTCGTCATCCGATAAGTCTTCGCGGCCGAGCAGCTCGTCGATTTCATGGCGGCACTTCTCGGCATCGAAGACTTCATGGGGAAAATCGCTGCCGAAGAGAAAGGGTTCACGACCGCCTTTTTTTACCGCGGTACCGAGACCGTCATCGTCGCAGTCGAATCCGACGAAGACTCTTCCCTCGCGCAGATGCTGTTTGAAATAGTCGCTGGCCTTCTCACCCGGTTTCGGCCCGCCGAGAAGATTGCCTTCAAGGTCCAACTGAATGTGGCCGTCGTGATAGGAGCGGTCGAGCCGATCCATCATGAAAGGAACCCAGGTTGCGCCACCTTCGAGGAAAGCGACACGAAGCTTCGGAAAGCGTTCGAATACACCATGTGCCAACATGCCCGCCGCCTGGATCATCAGACTGAAGGGATGGCCCAGGGCATGAGCAGGGTAGTAGGTGCTGAAGGAATCGAGTCCCATGTGATGAAGACAGCCCACGTGTACGGCCAGAGAGCAGCCGAGTTTCTCCGCCTCCTCGTAAAGCGGCCAGTAGATCTCGTTTCCTAGATGGCCTTGTATCGCTTCGCCGTTCGACGGCAGCATTCCGCCGAGCATCCCAAGCTCGCCAACCGCGCGGCGGAGCTCCGCAATGCCGAGGTCGACATTCTGGAACGGAATCAAGGCAACGCCTTTGAGTCTTGGACTCCTGTTTAGAAATCGTTCGTAAAGCCAGTTGTTGTAGGCCCGGCACGCGATCACCGCCCAATCCTCGGCCATAATGCGGCCGACCGCCAAGCCGGCAGTAGGGTAGAGCACCGTCCAACTGATGCCGGTTTTGTCCAGGAATTTTATCCAATCGTCCGGTGTCGGGTTGCCCGTGCTGCGGCGGTTCTGCTTGAGATAGCGGAAGTGCAAATGGTCGAGCTCCGGAAAGAGTTGCGCCATCTGATTTCCTTTGGGCATGTATTGGGCGATTTCCTCGCCGCAAGCGTGGTCGTTGATGTGTCCGTCAGCGTCGATAATTTGCATGGCCTTACGTCCTTTTACTATTTTTGTGGCGATCGCAGTTCCCTAGAAGAGAGTCGAATGTCTTCTCAGGGCTAAACGTTGATTACTTACTCGTGAAGGAAGAACACTGCTGTTCTAATCTAACCGAACGATTAGTACACCGATGGGAGCCGCGTCAAGAGAGGCGTAACCGGTGCGAGCGGCTTCGCTCTTGTATAAGAACGAAGCTTGACTGACAGCTTGTCCATGCTAACGTACGAACCACCGAAGGAACCATTTTTGGGAGGCCTTATGAAAATTAAGATTAGGAATTCCGTTTTGTCTTCCGTTATGGGCTTGGTGATTTTCAGTTTAGGCTGGATCGCGTCTGCTTCGGCCCAGGCTGACTTCTACAAGGGTAAGACGATTACAGTTTATGCTGGCACGACGCCAGGGGCGCTGTACGATCAGTGGTCGCGTATTCTCGCGATGCACATGGGCAAGCATATTCCGGGGAAGCCCGACATGATCGTTCAGAACATGCCCGGTGCCGGACATAAGATCGCGGCGAACTACGTCTATGCCAAGACTAAGCCGGACGGCTTGAGTCTTATCGGCTCGATCGTGCCTTCTCTATACTTCGATCAATTGATCGGGCGAAAAGAGGTCCAATACGATTGGAGCAAATTTGTCTGGATCGGTTCTCCCGTGCAGGGTGAATCCCAGATGTACATGCGCGCCGACACGCCGTACAAAACCATAGACGATGTGCGCAATGCCAAGGAGCCGCCGCGCTGCGGAGCTCAGGGGACATCCGATTCGGCCTATTATCTACCGAAGCTTTTTGAGGAAACGCTCGGAACAAAATTCAATCTCGTACAGGGCTATCCCGGGGGACCGGAGATCGATCTCGCGGTGGAGCGGGGGGAGATCCACTGTCGCGCCTTTACCATCGAGGCATTCCTGTCGCGTGAGCCTTACCACACGTGGCGCAAGAAAGGGTTCGTGCGCAACATCATTCAGACGGGGAAAAAGAGAGATCCGAAATTGCCTGAAACCCCGACGATCTGGGAACTCATGGACCGCTACAAGACTCCCGAGACCAGCCGGCGGCTCGCGACGGTGGTTCTTGCATCGGGCGCGCTGGGTCGGCCGATGCTCGGCACGCCGGGCATCCCATCAGACCGGGTTAAAATTCTGCGCGCTGCCTTCAACGCGACCATGAAAGACGCAGAATTTCTCGCCGAGCTTGATAAGCGGCAGTTCGATCTCGATCCGGTACCGGGAGATGAACTCGAGAAGATTGTAAAAGAAGTGATGGCTCAGCCTCCCGACACCATTGCGAGGATGAAGAAACTGTTGGGCGAATAGGCTCAATTCAGAGAGAAAACTGACGGACGGCTGAAGCGTGACGGCTATATGATGACGAAATGTAAATAGACGCGAGCGCGATTTACTTGGCTATGGCGTCCAACCGCTTTGCGCGACTTCGGTTTGCGCGCGGCGCAGAAATGAGAAATCGAAGATCTCTTCGGGACGAACTTCCCGCGTCACCCCGACTAAGCGTTTGCTCCGGTCTATGACGATGCGCTGCAGCCGTTCCGGAATCGTTCCATCACGAGCGATGGTCTTCATGTGATCTTCATAGGCGCGCGCTATTAATTCGAGGTTCTTCTGCCGGGTGAATTCCATAATGGCCGAAATCGCTTCCTGGCGGTTCGACAGATAAACGCGGTGCCCTTTGACCGTGGCTCTCATGAAGCGCCGCACCAGCTCACCTTGGCGCGCCAGGCGATCGTCGGTGGTAACGATGGAAGCCTGGATATCTTCTATCTCGTCCGAGAAGCGAAGCAGAGCCGGGTAGCCGGCGTCTTGCGCCATAAAGCTCGAAGGCGGACTGAGCGGCGATGCGTCGATGGTGCCCATCCTCAGCGCGGAATAGCGCGTGCTCGTCGAGCCGATAGGCAAAAAGATCACGTCTCGTTCGAGTTGGAGGCCAAACTTGGGGAATAACTCTTTAAGCCAGCCGTAGTCCAAGCTGCCCACCGTGGAGCCGCCGACTTTCTTGCCGCGCAATTCGGTCACGCTCTTAATCCCAGGCTGCGCGGCCAAGATCCCGGGTGGTTTGTCATTGAAAACCATCAGCATCTTGAGCTTTGCCCCCTGGACGGCGGCCGTGGGATTGCTGGCGGAGCCAAACTCGACGCTGTTGCTCATGACGGCTTTGGTTCCCAATAAGCCGGCGATTAAGATAATGTCTACAGCCAGTCCCTCTTCGGCGTAATAGCCGCGCTTGCTCGCCATAAACATGGGCATGTAAGACGGGGAAAAGTTGGAAACGGCTACTTTGATTCTTTCTTCCGCGCTTGCGCATGCCGCCAGCGTCAGAAAAATCAAAGCTGAGCTAAAAACACTTTTGGCAAGATTTCCCATAATGGGTCCTTGCGGCAGAGGCTCGCCGCCAAAGGCATAAAAAAGCCCGGACTGGTCTTTTCCAGCCGGGCTTTTTGTATGCGGTTAGGCCGCAGGATGCAACTAAGAAGCGTGGCCAGACCTTACTTCGTTTTGTTAAGCTCCTTTCTATCCTTTGTGAGCTCTTTGCGATCGGACTTGAGTTCCTTTCGATCACTTTTTATTTCGCCTCTGTCCTGAGCGATTTCCTTTCTATCTCCTTTGATCTCACCGCGCATCTTGGCGCGTTCCTCTTTGCTGGCACCCTTTCTTCTCGCCTTCTCAAGCGCTTGTCGGTCCTGTCTCAGCTCTTTACGGTCAGACCGTAACTCTTTCCTGTCGCCCCGGATCTCCTTCCGGTCACCCTTGATCTCTTGGCGATCGCCTTTGATTTCGTTTTTCAGCGATTCTTCCTTTGCCTTCTGAGCGGCGTCAGCCGCTATTGCCGGAACGCCCAGCACGATCAACAATGCGGCAGCCAACGCGCCAGTCATAAACTTATTTGGGTTGAACATAAAATCCTCCGCTTTCGTGTTTCACTGGTCATGACCAATCGCCGAAGTGACTTGAAAGATACTACCATTGAGCTATGAGCGTCAAGATTATAAAACACACTTCATCGGGCAACGTTAACGTAGTTGGTAGTCGAGGGTATGCTAATACGATCATTCTTTCGTAAGAAACTATCTTTGTGATAAGGAGTTTTTATGCCTACTAAGATCACCACACGTTTCCAGGAGCTTTTAAAACGACCACAGCTGCTCGTCATGGCCGGTGGCTTCAGCCCGTTGCACGCAAGGATGTCGGAAGTGCTCGGCTACGAGGCTTTCTTCATGTCCGGCTCGCAGGTGGCGGCCTACTTGTACGGCTATCCGGACGTCGGTCTTCTTGGATTAGGTGAAATGGTTGAAGCCGCGCGGCGGCTCGCTGCGGCATGCAATATTCCAATCTTTGCCGACGCCGATACCGGTTACGGCAATGCGGTGAACGCCTATCATACGGTCAAGGAATTTATCCGAGCGGGTGTCGCGGGTGTTCACATCGAAGATCAAGAGGCGCCCAAGAAATCGGGAACACTGGCGGGACGGCGATTGATTTCTCGCGAGGAAGCGATCGGCAAGTATAAAGCGGCCGTCGCGGCGAAAAACGAGATCGATCCCGAGTTCGTCATCTGCGCGCGTTGCGACTCCATCGGTTCCGAAGGCGGAAACTTCGAAGAAGCGATTCAACGCTGCATCGGCTATGTCAAAGAAGCGGGAGTGGATGCGATCTGGGTCAACACTTTGCAATCGCGTGAAGAGATTCGTGAAGCCTGCCGGCGAATTCCGGCGCCGGTTATCGCGCCCTATTATGGTCCGCGGCCGTCGCCAACGTTCGAGGAATTTCAGGATCTCGGCGCCGCGGCAGTTTTATATCCGAGCCTCACTACCGCGAACGGCCTGCAAGCGACCTGGGAAGTGCTCCACGAATTCAAAGAACGCGGTCCTGTCGTGCTCGATGAGTGGAACAAAAAAGCTCAGTCTTCGAGATGGGGGATGGTCCCACGCACGCAAGATCCGATTCTTCCCGCCGAAAAGATTCGTAAGCTCGAAGATGAATTCATTCCCAAAGAGTTGCAACGCGACTACGACAAAACTTTTGGACACAATAGGCACTGAGCTGATATGGCGGTAATGTAGCCGATCTCTGAGAGAACAAAAGCAGTAGGTAGGTTATTACCACTCGATGCGAATTGATTGGCAGGTAAGACTCTGCGCTTCACAAAGAGCCGATGACTTTCCCGGCACATGAACGGTGCGCATCAATGACTTCGGAGGGTCAACGCCGTGCCGCTGAGCCGCCGGAAGAAATGGAATCATGCATCACCAAACCCTCTGTCGGTCAAGCGGCGGGTTAGACCTCATTTCTTCCTGGGGTCATCCGGGGGATTAACGTAAGTGATCGCCCATGGCCCTACCCCGTGTATCTGAACGATTGTCTCCTCTTTCGTCCAGCCAAAATGGTTCGACTTCGGCTGCATGATGGCGACGCTTCCAGTCGACAACGGTGTGGTTTTTGCCGGATCAAGCTTGTCGCCGTCGCCAAGATTGAACGTACCGGAAATCACCGTTACGTGCTCGATTGCCGGGTGCCAGTGAGCAGGAATCTTATAATCGGCGGGAAACCTTAGCCGGAACGTAAACGGAACCGCTTCAGTTGGCGGCCCTTCGATGACCGAGATCTTTGCTCCCCGGCGGCAAGCAACCCACTAGACTTAGTCAAACTCTGTACACCTTTGTCCATAGGCTTGATGCGTCAGCTAAATTGATTCCAACGGAAAGCCAATATTATCCGTGTGCTTGCATCAACCCAATCTGCGCTTCGTCTTTGGCATTTTTTTTGCGCAGGTCAAAAGAGTTGTTCATAAAGGAGATAATTACGTGGAACAGTTTACTACATTCGTTCTTTCGACCTTTTTGTTTTTAGCTACTTTGTGCCTAGGTTTAGTTATCCTCCTGTTGAATTCGCCCGTCGCCTTGGTTCCGTGACGGCTCGCCGGGCCCATGATGCGACCGTACCCCCTACTTAATATTTCCCCGTTCTAACGCGGCCTAACGCCCGGCGGTCACCCGCCGTGGCCCACCTGTGGCCTCCCCTGTTCACGCAGATCCACCACCGGGCCGCGGTCAGGTGGAACGGCTTTGTTAGGCGGCGTCCGCCTGTCTCAATGTTTTTCGAAA
>VBKE01000109.1 GCA_005879605.1 Deltaproteobacteria bacterium | reverse complement strand
TCGACCCGGGCGAAGACGACTAAGGGCAGTAGGAACGGCATTGCCTCGACGGCGATTTCCGAGAGTGGCGATTTCGACCCTCTGGAAAAGAAGACCGACCCTGAGCAACACAAAGGGCAATCGTCTATCTATTTAACGGCGATTAGTAACCGTGTCGGCCATTACAAGATTAAGGTTCGACGCCCGTCGGAAACCGGACCAATCCACAGTCGGCACGAAGTTGCCCTTCTGACGAGCAGAAGCAAAGAGAAAGAAAACATATGCAAAGTTGCAACTCGGATGTTGCAACGAGGAGTCGTGTCATGGAGACAGGTGTCAAATTAAATGTGACCAAAACTATTCGGTCATCAAAATCAGGTATGTTACTGCCGAGAGAAGGCACGCTCGTTTCTGTGACCGAAAATCTTGGACGCACTCTTTTGCTGGTTGAATTTGAAGGGGGCCAATACGAGTACCTGTTTGAGTACGAGGTCGAATTCGAGAACGGCAATCGATCGCGGCAGAAGTACGGTGCCGGCGCCAACGCACACATTTGATGTGACCATCAGAAAGGCCGGTCGATTATTGGGAGATTTACGATAAACAAACCTATTTCGAACTCTGGGAACTCTGCGTCTCTGCCGTGAAGTAAGACTTGCTGCTTTGGTTGCGGCTCTGCCGTGCAGGGTAGACGCCCCTAGTTCGGCATCTGTCGATAAATCGGCACCGCCTTTTCGTCACTATCCCCAAGTGTAGGAGTGTAACTCCTTTGAATTTAGCGTTTCTAGACATTCATCGACTTTGGCATATCGATTGCCAATACACTCATTACCAAGAAAAAGGGAGATCTGATTCTAGAAATGAAGCTTCGCTTCCGCTCGCTTTGGTTTCTCCCGCCAATCAATCATTGTTAAGGTGACCGCAATATGTGGATAGTCAGAGTCGCTCTTAATCGCCCGTATACATTTATCGTTCTTGCGCTGCTGATTTTGTTGGCTAGCCCGGTGCTGATCTCGCGCACGCCGACGGACATTTTTCCTAACATTAATATTCCAGTTGTCGCCGTCGCATGGCAGTTTACCGGGTTAAATCCCGAAGAGATGGAAGGTCGCTTCACGACCGGGTTCGAGCGGATTCTCACCACGGTCGTTGACAACATCGAGCACATCGAATCGACGACCATCAACGGGCAAGCGATTATCAAAATCTTTCTCCAGCCCAACGCGAGTCTGGATACCGCCAACGCCCAGATAACGGCCGTATCTCAGGTCTATCTGCGCCAGTTGCCCGCCGGCGCACAACCTCCGATCATTCTCAATTTCAGCGCTTCGACCGTGCCGATTATTCAGCTCGCTCTTTCAGGAGAAGGGCTCTCCGAGCAGCAGCTGAACGACCTTGGCTTGAACTTTCTGCGAACTCAGCTCGTCACGGTGCCCGGCGCGGCGATACCTTACCCTTACGGCGGCAAACAATCCCAAGTGATGATCGATTTGAATCCCGCGTTGCTCCAATCGAAAGGGCTGTCCGCCGCCGATGTTGTCAGTGCGGTGAATTTACAAAATCTAGTCTTGCCCTCGGGCACCGCGAAAATCGGCGAGTTCGAATACGACGTTAACCTCAACGGAGCGCCGAGGATAGTCGAGGAACTCAACGACCTTCCAATCAAGGTCGTTGGCAACTCGACGATTTATCTCCGCGATGTCGCTCACGTGCGCAATGGTTTCGCGCCGCAAACCAATATTGTGCGGCACGATGGCCTGCGCGGCGTGACGTTGACGGTGCTCAAGGCGGGGAACGCCTCCACGCTGGACGTCGTCAATGGCATTCGCAACCTCCTGCCACGTGTCGCGGCAACCTTGCCATCGGAACTGAAAGTCCAGCCCCTGGCGGATCAATCGATCTTCGTGCGCGCCGCCGTAGGCGGGGTGATTCGAGAGGCGGTGATCGCCGCCTGTCTCACGGGTTTGATGATCCTGATTTTCCTGGCGAGCTGGCGCAGCACGCTGATCATTGCGGTTTCCATTCCGCTGTCCATTCTAGTTTCGATCATCGCCCTCAGCTTCTTGGGAGAGACCATCAACATCATGACGCTTGGCGGCCTCGCCCTCGCGGTGGGCATGCTGGTGGATGACGCGACCGTCGAGATCGAGAACACCAATCGTATTCTGGAACAGGGCAAGGAAATCAAGCAGGCAATTGTGGACGGCGCGTCGCAAATCGCCGTTCCCGCCTTCGTGTCCACGCTCAGTATTTGCATCGTGTTCTTGCCAATGTTCTTTTTGAGCGGTGTCGCGCGCTACCTCTTCGTGCCTCTAGCCGAAGCGGTGGTGTTCGCCATGCTCGCGTCATATTTCCTGTCCCGAACGCTCGTGCCTACCTTGGCGCTGTACCTCCTCAAAGCGAAAGATCATCACGCTGCTGCTGTTTCGCGCAATCCATTCATTCGGTTTCAGGATTGGTTCGAGCGCGGCTTTGAGCGTCTGCGCCACGGCTACCAGCGCCTGCTCACGACCTTGGTTCATCGGCGGTTCATATTTGTCCCCGTGTTTCTTCTGCTGTGTCTTTGTGCCTGGGCCCTCGTGCCCTGGCTGGGTGAAAACTTTTTTCCCGATACCGATAGCGGGCAGTTTATCCTCCATGTGCGCGCCAAGACCGGTACGCGTATTGAAGAAACCGCGCGCCTTGCCGATCTCGTCGAAAACTCGATCCGCCGTATTATTCCGGCGCAGGAATTGGACAACATTCTCGACAACATCGGTCTGCCTTACAGCACCATCAATTTCATTCACAGCACATCCGGCCTCGTCGGCGCGGCCGATGCAGATATCCTCGTGTCCCTCAAAGAGAATCATCGCCCCACCGCCCAGTATGTCCGGGAGCTACGTAAGAACTTGGCCAGTGAATTCCCCGGCAACACTTTCTATTTCCTGCCGGCGGATATCGTTACGCAGATTCTAAACTTCGGCCTGCCGGCGCCGATCGATATCCAGATCGAAGGAGCGGACGTCCAGGGCAACCGGCAGATCGCCGACAAGATACTCAACGAGATTCGTCAGGTGCCTGGCATTGCCGACCCGCGCATTCAGCAGGATTTCGATTACCCGACATTCCGTGTCGACGTGGATCGCACCAAGGCGGCTGGCGGAGGCTTTACACAGCGAGACGTCGCCACCAGTCTCTTAGTATCCTTGAGCGGCAGCTTTCAGACGACGCCGACATTTTTCTTAAATTGGCAGAATGGCGTCAATTACAATCTGGCAACCCAGACGCCCCAATACCGGATTCAATCGCTGCAGGACCTGCAGAGCATGCCGATTACTTCGACAACGGCGAGGAGTCCGGAGATCCTGGCGGACGTCGCCTCGATCACGCGATCGAATGAGATGGCGGTGTTGAATCACTACGACATCCGTCGTGTCGTGGACGTTTACGCTTCCATCCAGGACCGGGACCTCGGCGCCGTCGGTCGTGAAATCACGCGGATTGTCGATGCCAACCGGAAACTATTACCCCGCGGGAGCTTCATCAGGATTCGCGGACAACTCGATACGATGAGGACGTCGTATATCGGTTTATTGGCCGGCCTTGGCTTTGCCATCGTGCTCGTCTACCTCTTGGTCGTGGTAAATTTCCAGTCCTGGCTCGATCCTTTTATTATCATCACGGCGTTGCCGGCGGCGCTCGCGGGGATCATCATCTTCCTGTTTCTCACTCATACCACGCTCAGCGTACCGGCTCTGATGGGATCGATCATGTGCATGGGGGTCGCGACTGCCAACAGCATCCTCATCGTGTCGTTCGCTAAAGAGCGGCTTGCCGAACATGCCAATGCTGTGGAGGCGGCCATCGAGGCGGGTTTCACGCGCTTTCGCCCCGTACTCATGACCGCCCTCGCCATGATTATCGGCATGGTTCCCATAGCGCTTGGATTGGGGGAAGGTGGAGAGCAGAACGCGCCGCTTGGACGCGCGGTCATCGGTGGGTTACTGCTCGCCACGGTCGCGACGCTCATTTTCGTGCCAGCGGTGTTTAGCATTTTCCACGGCAGAAGGGCCTCTGGAGAGGACGCGCCTTGACTGCGTCGCGATGCGTATGCGAGTTGACAAAAGTGATCTGACGCTCCGATTAGATGAGAGAGAGCACACCCCCTCTTCTTTTCTCCCCCGGGACGGGGGCGAAGAATTTCTCTCCTCGCCCGCTTCGGCAAAGGGTTAGGGTGAGGGCATGGAGTAGTAACAGGATGAAAACCGAAGAAAATAGAAAACCTGAAACGCAATTCGAAGATAGAGCGCGAGATGAAAGCCACGGTGCGGGCATCGGGCTCGCCACTTATGTGGTTCTGATCGCCGTGGCGGTGATTTTTGTCATTGTCATTAGCCTTGGTTTCATCAGTCGCAAAAAGGCGGAGGCGGATCTAACACAGGCAACGGCTACGGCGGCGATAGCCACCGTGAACGTGGTCTATCCGAAAGCGGACGATCCCACCGATGAAATTATTCTGCCGGGAAATACGCAGGCTTTTACCGACGCGCCGATCTTTGCGCGGACGAACGGTTATGTCAAAAGCTGGCACGCTGACATCGGGACCCGTGTGAAGAAGGGTCAGTTGCTCGCCGAGATCGAGACGCCGGAGGTGGACCAGCAGTTGCAGCAAGCTCGGGCGGACCTTGAGACCGCGCAGGCCAACCTGCGCCAGGCGGAAATTACCGCTGACCGCTGGCAGGCGCTGTGGAAAACCAACTCGGTGTCCAAGCAGGAAACCGATCAGAATGTCAGCAACTTTCATGCGATGAAAGCTACGGTTGATTCGAACATCGCCAACGTCCGCCGCTTGGAGGAACTGCAGGGGTTCCAGAAGATTTATGCTCCTTTCGACGGCGTGATCACCGCGCGTAACACGGATATCGGCGCGCTCATCAATTCGGGAGCCAGCGCACCGACCCAGGAGCTGTTCCACCTAGCAGCGATCAATACCTTGCGCGTCTTTGTCGCCGTGCCACAACTGTATTCGCAGGCAGTCCGCCCCGGTGCGACCGCTTCCCTGACACTCGACGAATTTCCGGGCAAAAGTTTCAGTGGCACGATTGCGCGAAACTCCAACTCAATCGATCCGGCATCACGAACTCTGCTGGTCGAGGTGGACGTGGATAACCGCAACGGAACCTTGCTTCCGGGAGCTTATGTGCGCGTTCATCTCAAATTGCCGCAATCGGCCAACTCAGTAACGGTTCCAGCCAATACGCTACTGTTCCGCTCCGAGGGCTTGCGCGTGGGCGTGATTCGCAACGGCCGCGCTGAGCTCGTGCCGGTGACCATCGGCCGCGATTATGGGAGCAGTGTGGAGGTGGTTTCCGGTCTTCAGCCTACGGATGCAGTCATCCTCAATCCAAGCGATTCTCTGATCAGTGGGACGACCGTTCAAGTGAAGGCTCCGCCCGCTCAGGCCGCCCCGCGATGAAGTGGTTTCACCTCGATCTTATCGCCGTTGTGGCGTTGCTCTGCGCCGGTTGCATGGTGGGACCGGATTATTTCAGACCGTCGGTCCCAGTGACACCTGCCTACAAGGAGGACCAGGGCTGGAAGCTCGCGCAACCGCGTGACCAAATCCCGCGCAGCAAGTGGTGGGAGATTTTCGGCGACCCGCA
>VBKE01000318.1:2955-22041 GCA_005879605.1 Deltaproteobacteria bacterium | reverse complement strand
CCAAGTTTTCCACGAGTACCTTGCCATTGGGATCTTGATAGGGCGGAATGGCTGCCTGGATCACTTTAGCAGGTACCTTTGTATACTTTTCCAGAATCGCCGCAATCTCCGGATCTTTTGTCCCGTTTTTGTGGAACAACTCGGCTGCCTTGAGGTAGGCAGTCATCCAGCGCTGGGCCACAGGCCTGCGCTCCTTGATGAATTTGCCCGAATAGATGATGACTCCGACCTGCACCGGTCCCAGACCCTTGACCTGATCCGGCGTGCGAAAACGCACAGCCACCCCGCGCTCTTGGAAGCGCGCCGGCCATGGCTCGACCGCGTAGGAGGCATCGATCGCTTTGGTCTCAAAGGCGGTAACTTGGCTGGGAGCGTCTAGAAAGGTGAGATCAACATCGTTGATCGTAAGCCCGGCCTCTTCTGCCATCTTGCCCACGAGATAGTGCTGGATGTTGCCCTTGGCCAGGATCGCGATTTTTTTTCCTTTGAGGTCTCTGAAGGTCTTGACTTGCCCCGAATCAACCAGGTCTTTGCGCACCGTGAGAAGCGAAAAGCCGAATCCCTCTCGGGCTTGGCCCTTGTCGGCGACGATGCGAAACGGCGCTTGCTGGGCCACGGCGTTAAAAAGACCGGCGCTGGCCGAGCCGACGGAAACTTCCAGCTCACCCGCAACCAGAGCGGGAACTTGCTTGGCCGCCGAGGCGAAATTGGAGATTTCAGTGACGACACCTTGCTCCTTGAAGAATCCCTTCTCGATGGCGATATAAACTGCGGCGTTGGAGATTGCCGCCAGATCTCCAAGTTTCACCGTTTCCGACTGCGCTCGGCCCAGCGAAGGCAACAGAACGACAAGCGTGATGGTAAGGGCCACGTGCAGAACCAACTTTGTGCTTGTCATTTTTTCGCTTGCCATATTTCCTCCTGAGAAGTTGATAGCGCTTCTGGGGTATGGAGCCAGACTTTAAGGCGCATCTACCACGGCCATTCCGCAGGTGTCAATGCAGCCTTTTTATCAGTAGTGGTTTAGTTTCGCGAAAATTTGTAGTCGCGACCCATTGCGCTCCGTATTGCCGCTACGCTCGCGTTCAAGACATTTCAATCGTTCAAGCCGTTCAACCCCCCTCCTTCATCCTCCCCCGCGTCCCGGGCGAGGAAAGCATGCCCTGAGCACCGTCGAAGGGAGGTGGGGGCCAATCCAGATCTAAATTTCAGAAATTCGTAAGCACGCGGTCTTTATTGAAATCAACGTGGTTCGTGTTCGTTCGAGCACGATCACGAGAAACGATCACGATCACGAGTTAGAGCCGCCTCCACGGGCACATCACTCCCTCGAGCCACTGCAGCCCCCAGCTGCTGAGAATCCCGAGAATGCCGAAGGCGATGGTGCAGCTGAAGACCTGTTTGATCAGAAGCAACTGGTAGGATTCCCAGAGCAGAAATCCGAGGCCTGCCTTGGTGGCTTCTATTTCGGTGATGAAAACCAGGATCAACGCCATCCCGGCTCCCAGCCTGAGGCCGGTGAAGATATTGGGCAACGCTCCCGGAATGACTACTTTGGTGAAAATCTGTCGTTGGTTGGCACCGAGGTCGCGAGCGGCCTTGAGGAGCACCGGATCAATCGCTTTCACGCCGGTGACCGTGTTGATAAGGACCAGAAACACTACACCGATCATAATGGTCATCACCTTCGAGGTTTCACCGAGACCGAACCAAAGGATAAAGAGAGGGAAGAGCGCCGACTTCGGGATAGGATAGAGCGCGCCGACGAGCGGATCGACGGCATCTTCAAAGGCGGGGAACCAGCCGACCAAAAGCCCTAAGCCGATCCCAAGAAGCGAGCCATAGATGAATCCCTGGAGCACCCGATGGAGACTGACGGCGATCGCCCAAGGCAAACGACCGTCTACGGTCAACTCGACCATGGTCCGAAGAACTGAAGCCGGCGCGGGAACAAGCAGTTGATTGACTTCGCCGAGCCGCACCACGCCTTCCCAGATCAGGAGGAAAACTATCGGAGAAATAACCCGTAGCAGGCGATAGCGTTTCCACAGCGACTTCATAAATCCTCCGAAGCTAATAGCAGCTGGAGTGATGGAGTATTGGAGTACTGGAGTAATCGGTATCGCTCCATTTTCGATTATGTCAGTCCCTCGGCTTTGAGGGAACGTTCCACCTCATCTCGGATTTGCTCCGAAAGGTATTCAAGCAGTTCAACCTCGCCACGGCCCGTAATGCTCCGCGGCCTGGGAAGCCGAACCGGCACGACTTCCTTTATACGGCCCGGTCGAGCTGTAAAAAGGACCACGCGGTCACCGAGCAGAACCGCCTCATCCAGGCCATGAGTCACGTAGATGAAGGTCCGTTTGGTCTCCTGCCAAATGCGCACGAGCTCTGCTTGCAGCACCTTGCGGGTCTGGGCATCCAGTGAAGCGAGCGGTTCGTCAAAAAGCAAAATGGCGGGATCGTTGGCGAGAGCGCGAGCGAGCGCGACCCTCTGACGCATGCCGCCTGACAGCTCGTGCGGGTAGCGATGCTCAAAGCCACGCAAATGAACTAACTCGATCAGCTTCTGAGCATTGGCTTCGCGCTGGGCTCTTGGGACGCTTCTCACTTCCGGACCAAAGACGATATTTTCCAGAACCGTGCGCCAGGGAAAGAGAGCGAATTCCTGAAACACCATCCCGGTTTGCTTCTGACCGTCTACGGATCTGCTGACGTCGATCGAGCCGCTCGCGGGTTCCTCCAATCCTGCAATGATCTGGAGGAGGGTGGATTTGCCACAGCCCGACGGTCCAACGAAAACCAAGAACTCGCCTTGCTCGACCTCCAAACTGATGCCGCCGAGCGCCACCACCTGTTCTTTGGTCCGCTCGATGTGCCAGACCTTGGCGATATCTTTGAGGCGCAAAATGGTTGCCATCACCGATCCGAACTTTTTCTGAGACGCTCCGCCGCCCACAGAACGGCGGCAACAATATTTTGATAACCCGTGCAGCGGCACAGGTTGCCGCTCAATCGCTCGCGTATCTCGTCTTCAGAAGGAGACGGATTTTCGTTGAGAAACTCATAGAGGGTCATGAGAAAACCTGGCGTGCAAAAGCCGCATTGGAAACCCAGCGTTTCCAAAAAGCCTTGCTGGAGCGGATGAAGCAGGTTGCCATCTTTGGCCTTCGACGCCAGTCCCTCGACCGTAAGGATCACTCCACCGTTCGCTTGCACGGCGAGGAGCAAGCACGAACGGACGGTTTCTCCATTGAATAGAATGGTGCAGCTGCCGCATATTCCCTGCTCGCAGCCGAGGTGAGTCCCGGTAAGCCCGAGATGGTCGCGCAGGAAATCAGCCAAAGACAGACGCGGCTCGACGAGTCCCTCGTACTGTTTGCCGTTGACGTCGATCTCGATGGCGTGCCTTGCCGTCATGTTCTGTGATACCGCCACTGGTTCTTACTCGAATTTCTCCCTCACCTCATGTGAAAAAAATATATTTCACCACGAAGAGCGCGAAGCACACGAAGTTTCGGATAATTGATTTTTAACTTTGCGTTCTTTGTTTTTCCTTCGTGATCTTCGTGGCCTTTGTGGTGCGATATTCCGGATGAATTGCTCAATGCGCTCCCGCCACAAGCTCCGTGACGCGATTTGGGCTGAGAGGAATTTCGTTGACTCGCACCGTGAATGGCAGCAGCGCATCCGCCAAAGCGTTGGCAATCGCTGCCGGTGGCGCGATGGCACCACCCTCACCGAGTCCTTTGACGCCCAAAGGATTGAGCGGTGAAGGCGACTCCAAATGCACCGTCTTTATGTTCGGCACCTCCATCGCGCCGGGCAAAAGGTAGTTGACGAAACTACCGCTGAGCAACTGTCCGTTTTGATCGTAAGCGATCTCTTCATAAAGCGCCGCGCCGATACCCTGAGCGACACCGCCGTGGATTTGCCCATCCACCAGCAGGGGATTGATCAGTTTCCCGGCATCGTGAGAGACGACATAGTCGAGTAGTTTGATTATCCCTGTGTCGATCTCTACCTCGATCACGGCAACGTGCGCGGCGTTGGCCCAGGTGACTGTCGGCGGCACAAAATAAAAAGTCGCTTCAAGACCCGGTTCCAAACCCTCGGGCAGCTTCGAGGCCCACCCCGGTACCGCCGCGCGGGCTAGTTCGCTGAAGGAGAGGGCTCGTTGCGGCAATCCCCGGATAAAAACTTTTCCGTCACCCAACTTCAAATCATCGGGGTTGGCTTCGAGAATGTGGGCAGCCAGCCTCACTACCTTTTCCTTCAGGCGCGCCGACGCCCCATAAATGGCAGATCCAACATTGACCGTGCTGCGGCTGCCGAAGGTGCCGCAGCCGAATGGAATCGATGCGGTATCGCCTTCAACGAGGCTAACTTTATCCGGAGTCACTCCCCAGAGGTCAGCCGCGATCTGCGCGAAGACGGTTTCGTGACCTTGGCCGTGCCCGGTGGCGCCGGTGGCAATGATGAGCTGGCCGGAAGCGTCAATCCGTACCCTCGCGCCCTCGAACGAACCTACGCCGGTGCCTTCCACGTAACAACCAATGCCGACGCCGAGATAGCGCCCGCGTTGACGCAGCTCCTGTTGCCGCCTTCGCAGCTCATCGTAACCAGCCGCCTCCAGAGCCCGCGTCAATGTCTCAGGATAATTTCCGCTGTCGTAGCGGATGGGCTCGCCGTCGCGGTACAAAATTCCCGCGTGGTAGGGCATCTCGTCGGGCTGGACGAAATTACGCCGGCGCACTTCGGCGGGATCCAACCTCAACCGCGCTGCAATACTGTCGATGCAGCGCTCCATCACGAACACCGCCTCAGGCCGTCCAGCGCCACGATAGGGCGCGTTGGGCACCTTGTTGGTCGAAACACAGGTTCCGCTGATCGAGAGAGCGGGTACTTTATATGGGCCCTGAAGATGGGCGGCCGTGTTGTACGCGTCGGTGAGGCCCATCGGATTGTAAGCGCCGTTATCCAGCAGGAACCGATCGCGAAACGCCAAGATATGGCCTTCTTCATCAAACGCACACTCGACATCGTGGAGTTGGTCGCGGCCGTGCGCCGTGCTGATGAAGTGTTCGGTACGATCCTCAATCCATTTCACCGGGCAACCTAACTGAAGCGCCAAAAAAGGGACAAGAATTTCCTCCGGATAGACAAACACCTTGGGACCGAATCCTCCCCCGATATCCGGCGCAATCACGCGGACCGTCTCTTCGGGAAGGCTCAGCTGGGCCGCAATTTGCCGCCGAACCAGATGAGGCATCTGCGTCGAGGACCAGACGGTAAGAATGTTTGTTTTGGGCTCGACCCAGGCAACGACGCCGCGGCCTTCGAGAGGCGCGGCGCAATAACGGTGATGGCGGAATCGCTCCCGCAACGTATAGGGCGCAGCGCCCAGCGCCCCATCGACGTTTCCCTTCTCGATGCGGAAGCTGAACACGACATTATTGTTCGATCCCTCGTGGACCAAGGTCGCGCGCGGTTGAAGAGACTCCTCGGGATCGACGACAACCGGCAACCCTTCATATTCAACCACAATCGCATCGATTGCGTCTTCCGCCTTCGGGCGATCCTCGGCGACGACGATCGCCACCGGCTCACCGACATAGTGAACTTTTTCCTGTGCCAAAGCGGTCGGTCGAGGACCCTGCAGCACGGGTTTCACCCCTTCCAGCCAACGAGCCGGGTGGATCTCGAAGCTTTCCGGAAACGGGGATATTCGGCCTTCGATCTCCCGCCCGGTCCACACTCCAACGACCCCGTCGAGACGAAGAGCCTCCTTGACATCGACAGCGCGGATGCGGGCATGCGCGTGCATGCTCCGCAAGAGCGCGGCATGAAGCATGTTCGGCAGGCGAATATCGCTGACGTACATGCCGTTTCCAGTAATGAAGCGACTCGATTTATCTGGCTTGACGCTGCGGCCGATGAATCCGGTTGAAGTCGAAGCCATTCGGGCTTACCTGTTCGTGGCGCGCTATTATGGATAGCGAGAACCCGTCAAACTGGTTGGAATCTTATGGCGTCGGTTGCCGGCCGAAGCATTCGAGAATTGCCCGCAAGAAAAATATATGTCGCGTCGCTAATCGGCAGCTCTAGCCTTATCTCTAGAGCTTTGCGGGAGCGGCTCCGCTCCGACCCAACCGTGCTCGGTGATATCGAGCATCACGTCATCCGGCCCTTTGTACTTTTCCTCGAAGAAACTAGTTGTGGCGGCTTCAGAGCGACTCTCGCGGTATTCCGCGCCGGCTTGCTGCAACCTGCGGCGGGTCTCCTCCGGATTGTCGACCCAAAAACCGAAGTGGTGGAGTCCGAAAACCGGACCCAGACCATCGTGCCGGTCCGCGGCTTCTGCCGTCTTGAAACGGAGCACCGCCATGTTGATAGTGCCGTCGCTTAAATAGATGCCCTTGGCGAGCGGAGAATCGGTTCGCCCCACCTCCACCATGTCAAAAACCCGCTTGTAAAACTCCGCGGTTTTCTCCGGGTCCGCAGTGTGCAGCGCTATATGTCGTAACTTGGCCATGATGATCTCCTTTTCTTATTAATAAGCATTCAATCAAGCCTGGGCAAAAACACAGTGGGGCCGGCTACGTATTAAATAAAACAGAGATGATCGGGTTGCCTGAGCGAGGTTCAAGCAACGATACAAGATGCCCTATAACTACTGCGAATCGAGCACCAGCGTCAATGATGGAGAACGGGGCGCAATAAAGAAGCAGCGCCGCCAAATCGGGATTGGTAGCCTGCGATGCCGTTCTCGGTTTCAATGCTAAGAATTTTCATGACGCAATTCTTAAGGATCGAGTGAGCTTCGAGATGTCATCCAGCTTTTCGACATTTTGCACAGTCTCGACCAGCCGTTCCAATTTCCTTTCGGTAAGCATGTGGCGGGTTAAATTCCTCGCCTTCTCTTCAAGCTCCGATTGGCTCATCGGGTTGTGCGGCGTCCCCTTGAAGTGAACCACCAGCGCCGAAGGACGCCTTCCGTCCTTAAGTAGGAGCGTCACCCGGGCTGCGCGGTCCCATCCCTTCTCTTCGATCTCCGGGTCCATACGAAGACGAACTCTGCGCATCGCCGTCAGAATTTTGTCTTCCGCGATTCTCTTCTCCGCAAAGGATTCCGGGTCCTTCGGATCGTAATAAAGACTCAGCGCAACGCAGAAAGGAATACTGTACTGGGCCGCCATGATATCCTTCGGTTGATAGATGGCGTGGTGGGTGACCAGTTTTTCGATCCCAGCGACGACAATTTCCCGGATGTCCCGCGGATCGAAACCATTTTGCTGGGCTAGTTTTTGCAGCGCTTCGATGGGCGCATGGGCATTGATGTGACAGGCGTACCGCTTGATGCAGATGTTGAGAGACTCGAATTCCCGTCCCAGACGATGTGTCAACCGAGAGAGATTCGGAGAATCGGAAAAGGCCCGGCAAAAACCGAACTCCCCTTCGAGAACGCTCTCCGGCCCGGCAAAGCCACGGCGCGCCAAAGAGGCGGCGGTCACGCCGCCTTCCGCGGCTTTTCCCAGGTGGAGGCGCTTGATCATCGCGCCTTCCTGACAGCGAGAAAATTCCATCAGCCCGCCAGAATAAGAGCCGGCGATGCCCAGCGCGTGCACCATCTTATTTTCATCGAGGCCCAGGAGCCGCCCTGCCGCCGCCGCAGCGCCAAAGGTTCCAGTCAACCCGGGCGCATGGAAGCCGCGTTTCTCAAGCGAATTGCCGGCGGCTACTCCGATGCGCGACATAATTTCACAGGCCGCCACGAAGGCGGTCAGGAACGCTTTCCCGTCGGCCCTCTGAACTTCCGCCACGGCGAGCGCCGGGAGGAAGGCAGTTGCGCCGGGATGAACACCGGCGCCGGGTTGGCGCACGTTGTCCAACTCGAAAGCATGCGCCATCGTGCCATTGGCCAACGCCGCCAGATGCGCTGGCGCGCGCCGGCTATCTCCTAAAACCGTAGAATGACCCGCCAGACCGAGGGCTTTGACATACTGAACTACGTTTTGGCTCCATGGCTTTGTCGAACCATAAAGAGCGACTGTGATCGTGTCCAGGAGACAGTCCTTCGCGCGGGACATCACCTCCGGTGGAATATCCCGATAGCGAAGGTTGACGGCATAGCGAGCGAGAAGTCTTGTGGCGCCTGTGGTCACAGCAAGTCTCCTAACTCAGATTTTTCCACAGGTGACGGCCCGAGGAGCGAGCCTCTCCGGTCGCGGGCAATGAGCCTGACGGTCAGGTCATCGAAAAACTTGAGCAGGTTATTCCCCGTCAGATAGCGTCCTCGAACTGATTATCGCTCAGATACTTTTTCCACATGGGAGTCTTAACCAAGCGGCTAAACACACCCTCCCAATATTTCACCACGTCATGCTGAGTTGGCAAAAATTCAAGCGTAAAAATCATGAACCCCATCGGAGGCGCCGGAGTGCTTAAGGGCCGAGCTCGCCATATCATCTCCCACCAAACCGCCCCCTCTCTCTATCTCTTACTTAGTTCCGCATGGATTTTCTCGGACGTGAGCGGCAGATCAAAAATCCGCACGCCCACGGCGTCGGCGATCGCATTGGCAACGGCTGCCGCCGTCGGAACGTTGGGGATTTCTCCGATCGCTTTTCCTTGAAACGGCACCGGCCCGGTGGGACTTTCCATCAATAGCGTCGTTAACTTCGGCACGTCCGCTGCGCTCGGAATTTTAAACTCGCCAAGATTGGCGGTGGCGATCTTGCCATCCACCACGAGATTGTCTTCCATCAGCGCGAAGCCCAAGCCGGTGACCACGCCGCCGTCGACTTGCCCCTGGTAGGTCAGACGATTTAAAACTCTGCCGGCATCGTGGACGGTCGTGAGCTTTTTCACCTTGACTTGCCCGGTGGCGGGATCGACCTCGACTTCGGCCACCTGCGCTGCGAATGAAGTGATCGCCGCGCGTGACGGCTCGTAGACGCTAAGATGGGTAATGGGCGACTGATTTTCCTCGACGGCAAGGCGCATGAGCTCGTCGAAAGAGATTCTCTTGCGCCCCGGTGTGATGTAGCGGCCTTTCTCCGCTTTGATATCCTCCGGCTTGCAGCCGATTCGCGCTGCCGCCAAAGCGATGATCTTTTCTTTGATCTCGCTGGCGGCCTGATACCCGGCATGGCCGACACTGTTGGTGGACTTGCTGCCTCCGGTCCCCGAGTCGTAAGGCGAGCTGTCGGTATCTTCAACGCGGACGTTCACCCGCTCCCGTTTGACCTCGAGGACTTCGCTCACGATCTGCTGCACCACGGTGTGAATGCCCGGGCCCACGTCAGGTACGCCTACCAGCACGGTAACCCTGCCATCGGATTCGATGGTGATCGCGGCGCCGGAACGGCCTGCGCCCGAGGGCCGCTCGTAGACCGCCACGCCGCGGCCGACGTTTTTCGCCTTGGGCTTTTTCCAGCCGGACGCCGCAACGGCTTTCTCGAGCGTTTCGTGGGCGAGAATGTTTTGCAGCTTCTGGCCGAAAGGCGAAGAGTCACCGTCGTTAAGAAGATTCTTCCTGCGAAAGGCCACCGGATCCATGCTCAGTTCCCGCGCGATGATGTCGATCTGCGATTCCATGGCAAAAACCACCTGCGGGCTTCCCGGGGTGCGCGTCTGCGTGCACGACACCTGATTGGTGTAGGCGCACAGCGTTTCAACTTGAATCGCGGGAATCCGATAGTAGCTTGCCACGCGCCGCGGTCCCTGAACTGTCACCTCGGCATTCGCTTTCAGCGCCGCATAGGCGCCGCCGCTGAAAATCACCTTGGCCTGGAGCGCGCAAAGCCTGCCGTCACGAGCGACGCCGGTGCGCAAGGTGATCACGGCGGGGTGGCGGTGCGGCGCGGCCGCCAGGTCCTCGGCATAGTTGAGCACCAGTTTGACCGGCTTGCCCGCGCGTTCCGCCAAAAAGTAGCAGATCGGAGCTTCGATGACCGAAGTCTTGCCGCCGAAGTCCCCGCCCACCGGCAGAATGTGCACTCTGATGTTTTTCGCGTCGAGATTTAAATCCCGCGCCAAACGATCGCGCAAGGTGAAGGGTGACTTGTTGGAAGCCCAGACTTCGATCTGACTACGTTCGTCGATGCGGACCATGCAAGCGTGCGGCTCGATGTAGGCATGAAAGCCGAGCGGCGTGCGAAAGGTGTGCTCGAAGACGCGCGTGGCTTTCTGCAAACCCGCTTCAACGTCGCCCCTGCTCCACTGGCCCAAAGACTGAACGTTGGGCAACTCCGTGGAGCGCTCGGGCGCATTCTTGTACGCGGCCGGATTGTCATGCAGCAGCGGCGCACCCGGCCGGATCGCTGCAAGAGGATCGGTAACAAACGGCAGCTCCTCGTACTGAACGTCAATCAAATTCAGTGCCTCCTCGGCAATCTCGGGGCTGACCGCGGCCACCGCTGCCACGGGTTCTCCAACGTAGCGGACTCGGTCGCGGGCGAGGACCGGCATGTCTTTCATTCTTAAGCCCGTCAAAACCAGCGGTATATCGGCACCCGAGATCACCGCGTGGACTCCCGGAAGTTGCGTCGCCTGCGAGCTATCGACCTTGAGTATACGCGCGTGCGGCAACGGGCTCCGCAAGAGTTTCGCCCATAGCGCGTCCGGGACATCGATGTCCGCTGCGTAGCGAGTCTGGCCGGTTACCTTTTCCGCGCCTTCCAGTCGCGGGACAGCTTTGCCGACGGTTTTATAGGCCATGGATTCCCTCCACGGTGAATCAGTGTGTGATTTGCGCCCAGCAAAAATCAGCTGCACGTAAAATAAGGTAAACAGCGGACGAGCGTCAAGCGGAAAGCTCGGGAAGCGTGTTCGTCAAAGGGTCAAATCCTTCCGTTGACAGATTGCAATTCTCTGTCAAGAATAGCCTTGACACCAAACCGCGGCGAGAAATATATAGCTCATTAACCTTATTGGGAGGAAAATGACCATGGGCAAGTTGAGACATATCGCCTTTATCTCCAAGGAGCCTAAAAAGCTCAGCGACTTTTATCAAAAGTTTTTTGGCCTCGAGGAGGTCCGGGTTTTTCCCAGCGGCTCACGGATGGTGATCGACGGCCTGTTCAATCTGGCTTTCCTCCAACAGAACGCCGCCCAGACGGCGGTCGTCGGCACTCACAGATCGGACGGCAGCGAGGCCAATCAAACTCAGGGGATCGCGCACTACGGCTTCATGGTGGATAACCTGGAGAAAGCCGTCTCGAAGCTGCCGCCAACGCTCAAGCGGGGAGACAGTCCCCAGGTTTCCGGCGGGGTTTCCGGTCCTGAAGCGGCGCGGCCAGCGGAGGTCCGGTTCATCGATCCTTGGGGAAACAACGTGGACATCTCGTCGAGGGGGTTTCTCGGGCGGGAAGAGAAACGGCTGCCTGGCGTTCGGCTTGCCGTGGTGCAGGTTGCCAATCCGAACGAGGCCTGCGAGTTCTATCGATCCCAATTCGATTTAGAAATGATAAGGCGAGAGCCCGACGGCTCGATGCTGCTGAGCGACCGAACCGTGAGGCTGATGCTCACCAAAAAAAAGACGCTTAGCCGCGGCGGCATCCAGTACTTTGGCATCCAGGTAGACAGCCTGCCTGCTGTTCGACAGCGCCTCATCAACAGTGGGGTGGAGATCCTTCCCGTGGAGGGCGCAGCCAGTCAAATTCGCATCAGCGATCCCGAAGGCAACCAGGTCGTGATCTCCGAATAAGGGGGCTCGCCCCTCGATCGCTGTCACGAGTGCATAATCCGGGCTAGCGATGCTCTGTCTAACGCGAATAGAAGTCTTGTCAAATATCTGGACCCTTCGCCTATTTTCCACCGATCACAGCGACTCCCTGAATTTCGATCAACATACCGGGGCGGGCGAAGCCGGAAACGGTGATGAGGGCACTGGCCGGAAAATTGTCTTGCGGAAACATCTCACGCCGAATTTGTACAAAGCGGTCGCCGTAGCGGACATCGGCGATGAATACCGTCATGGTCACCATGTTATCGAGGCTCCCGCCAGCGCGCTGCAACGTCCGGTTGATCGCAGCAAAGGCCGCGCGCACCTGCGCGTCAAAATCACCGGCAAGAGATTTTCCGGAAGCATCCTCGAGCCCGGCGTGACCTGCAAGCCAAACTGTTTTGCCGCCTTCGGTAATCACTGCCGGAGAAAACGCGCGCTCCTTCTGCCGCGCCGTAAGTTCAAGATACTGCACGGCGTGCGCGGCCGCCGCGAGCAGCACGCTGAAAGCAAAAATTGCCGTTACCAAACATGACGCGGAACGTGATTTCATAAATCCCTCCTTTCCGTTGTTGCCGCTCCATGCTTACCATAAACGCTCGGGTACTAGAAAATAAAAACAGCGCGGGAACTATTTCCCGGGCCTTGTGAATCCCAAATATCGCAGCGTCCTACGGTCCGTCGTGAGCCTTCGGCAGAAGCTCAGGCCAGGGCTTAGTCGAACGGCGACCGTGACCCCCGTGCTTCTGAACCTTAAAATCTAGTACGCTGTCCCCAGAATACAGAATCAGCGGAGACGAGCCAGCAAGTAAGCCAGATCGGAAATCTGCTCCTCACTGATCGGGTAAAGAACATCCGCCATCGAGGCATCGTAGCCGCGGCGCGTGTTGTTCTTGTATTCCCGCAGCGCCTTCACGAGGTAGTCCTCGCGCTGGCCGGCAAGGCGGGGAACATTCTGTTCACCGGAATAGTCCCGGTTGTGGCAGAAGTTGCAGCGGTGCTGCTCGATGAGCGCCCGGGCCTTTTCCATGCGGGCGGAGTCGACGGTACCGCCGGCAGGCTCGGGCGGCGGCAGCTTCGCAAGGTACGCCGCCATATTGCGCAAATCGTCGTCCCTGAGCCCTTGCATCATCTGGTTCATCGGTTCGACGACGCGCAGTTTTTCCCGGAACATCAGCAGCTGGATGGTGAGGTAGAAAGCCGGTTGACCGCCGAGCGAGGGCACCTCGGGGTTTGCCGATTGCCCTTTGGCGCCGTGGCAGGCGAGGCATGGAGCGAGCCGCGCTTCGAGCGTATCGGCATGGGCACGCGACGCCGACAACAAAACGAGCGCGGCGACGGCGCTGAGCGCGAATGTTAGCTCACCACGAAGCGCGCGAAGGACACGAAGGTTTCGGAGACTTTTGATGATCAGCTTCGTGCTCTTCGTATCCTCCTTTGAAAATTGGGTTGGAGGTGGAAGGATATGCCTCCATTTTCATCCTCTGCGGGCGAGTATAAACTCATGACGCACTTCGTGGTGAAATCTCCCTCAACGGGCAGCGACCTTGGTGCTGCCGTAGGTCACGCGGTAGACCGCGCCGGCGTGGTCGTCCGAGACGAGCAGCGAGCCATCTTTCATGACCTGCACGTCGACCGGCCGGCCGCTGTATTCGTTGTTCTGGAGGAAACCGGTGAGAAACGGCTCCTGCGATTTCACCGTGCCGTCCTTGTTCAGCTTCACGATGATGACGTCGCCGCCGATCTTCTTCGTCCGGTTCCAGGAGCCATGGCGCGCGATGAAGATCGCATTCTGGTACTGGCTCGGGAACATTTTGCCCGCGTAGAACCGCATGCCGAGCGCGGCCGAGTGCGGGCCGAGCAAGGCGACCGGCTTCTCGAACTCGTCGCACGAGCGTCCCCAGCCCAACTCGCGATCCGTGAAGTTACCCTGGTGACAGTACGGGAAGCCGAAATGCTGACCGATCTTGGTAACGCGGTTGAGCTCGTCTTCGGGCAGGTCTTCCGACAGCCAGTCGCGTCCATTGTCGGTGAAATAAAATTCCTTCGTCACCGGATGCCAGTCAAAGCCGACCGAGTTGCGCACCCCGCGGGCGACCACATCGGCGCCGCTGCCGTCGAGGTTGATGCGCCGGATCTGTCCGTTGGTCGCGGGCGGCTCGCAGATATTGCACGGCGAGCCGACGTTTACGTAGAGCTTGTTGTCCGGCCCCAAGGCCATGAATTTCCAGCCGTGCGACTGATGGTTGAGAAAGTCGCTGTAAATCACGACGGGCTTCGGCGGATTGTCGAGGTTGTCCTCGATGTTCTCGAGCTTGGAAATCCTGGTGCCTTCAGCGATGTAGAGCGTGCCTTTGTGGAACGCGAGACCGTTCGGCCGGTCCAGTCCCGAGGCGATGACTTTGGTCTCGTGTTTCCCGTTCTTGTCGACGATCGCATAGACCTTGTCGAGAAGGCGGTTGCTGACGAACACGGTTCCCTTGTCGCCGAGCCTGAGCGACCGCGCGTTCGGGATCCCGCTCGCATAGACTTCGATCTTGAAGCTCTTGGGCAGCTTGAGCTGCGGGATCGGCAGCTTGTCTTCCGGCGCCCCGAACGGCAGGGGTGCCACGTTGCGCAGCTCCTTGGCGACTTCGGCGTTGGGAATGTCGGGCCGTCCCGGAACGGTCGTTGGCTCCGGCTGCAGCGGGGGTATCGGTTTTGACGGGTCAGGCGCCGCAGACGGCGCGGCCGGTTGAGCCGCCGGTTTGTCACCTGACTGCTGCGCGAAAGCGGGCGGCGCGACTAGAACAGCGATGAAAGTCCCGGCGAGCAAGAGGCTACGTTGTGTTGATGAACGCGTGATCATAACGAATCCTCCTCGTTTGAACTGATCGGAAATCGTTTATTTGAAGTCAGCCACCGAAAATTCAAAATTACTCGCGCTTAGCCCCCAAGGGCCTCGCAGCAAGGCGGCTAGCGCTATTTTTGTCAGACGATATCCGAGATCTACCTGTTACGTCAACTCCAACTCGATTCCGGGATAGAGATGGACATTGATTTCGGTCTGGAGTAGAGAAGTTTTTAACGAGCTGAGCAAGGGTCGAAGGTGAGATCTTTTTTTGTGACCTCAGGCTGGTCAACGAAACTCATGATCTGTCTCTCTCCATGGCAGGTCGGGCACGTGAGGGGATTCGTTGCGACGAGCGCCTTGTTTAATTCCTTTGATCCTGCTGGAGGAGTAAATTAAATAACCTCCGGGCTAACCGTTTTTTCCCTTTCGGGTTTTGACAGATTGGCATGCTCGAACGTCAAGGTAACGACACAGAGCTATGACCGCTCGCGAGACTCAATCGCCGCTCGACGCCGCACGAAAGCTGGTCCCCATGATCCTATCCTGCGCCGACCGAATCGAGGCGGATCGGGAGTTGCCACAGTCGCTCTTCGAGGCGCTGGCCGACGCCGGCTTGTTCCAATTGGCGCTTCCGCGCGCCTTGGGCGGCGCGGAGATCGACTTGCCGACCTACGTCCAGGTGCTCGAGGAGATCGGCAAGGCCGACGCCAGCACCGGCTGGATTGTCAATCAGTGCGCGATCTTCGCGACCTATGCGGCGCGAATGCCGCGTGACGTCGCTCGCTCGATCTGGATCGACACGCCACGCAGCATCGTCGCGAACACGCCCCTTCCGACGGCGGAGGCGATCGTCGTTCCGGGGGGGTACCGGGTCACCGGCCGTCAGGGGTTCAGCACGGGATGCCGGCATGCCGCATGGCTGGCAGCGCGCGCCCAGGTCATCGAGAACGGCCAGCTCAGGCTCCAGCACGGTCAACCCGAACAGCGCTACTTGTTCGTGCCGGCGGCCGAGGCCGAGCTGTTAGACACCTGGCATGTCCGGGGCATGCGCGGCACGGGGACTTACCACTTCGCCGTGAGCGATGTCTTCGTGCCCGCGGAGCGCACAGTTCTCCAGGCCGACGCTCCCCTGCTGGAGACCGGACCGCTCTTCCAAATCCCCCGAACCTTGCTGTTCGGCTCGGGCGATGCCGCAGTCGCCCTAGGAGTGGCCCGCTCCTGCCTCGTTACGTTCTTCGAGTTAGCTAACACCAAGACACCACGGGCTATGCAGGCGATGCTCCGCGATCAGCCGGTGGTTCAAGCCACCATCGGGCGCGCCGAAGCCGACCTTCGATCCGGGCGGGCTTTTCTGACGGAGGCGGTCGGCGAACTCTGGACCGAGGCCACGTCCATCGGCGCGACCACGCAGGAGCAGCGCGCGATCTTGCGCCTCGCCGCCACACACGCGATTCGACTGGCGGTCCAGGTCGTCGACGCGGTTTATAATGCCACTGGCGTGAGTGCGATCTACGAAGGAAACGTCCTGCAGCGACACTTCCAGGACATTCATGTGATCAGCCAGCACCTACAGGCTCGCCAGTCCCACTACGAGCTGGTTGGGCAGCACTGGCTGGGAATGAAAACCGACCTGACGAGGCCCTAGCAGGCGAGGGGCGCGAACGTAACGAAAAGAAATGGCCGCGCGGACTCAAACAAAAAGCTCGAGCACCGCTTTACCGCGGAACCGATCCTTGTGATTGCCGACAGGCCGCCATGCGTTTAGAAGGAAAGACTGCCATCGTCATCGGCGCCGGGCAGGGGCCGGGCGAAGGGATGGGCAATGGCCGTGCCACGGTGCTGCGATTCGCGCAGGAAGGTGCCAAGGTCATGGCTGTCGATCGCGATCTTCGATCGGCCGAGGAGACCGTGTCGATGGTCGAGCAAGAAGGCGGCGAATGCGTCGCCTTCGAAGCCGACGTCACTAAGGAAGCGACGCTTGCCGCCGCCATAGCGGCGGCGCAGAAGCGCTGGGGCTGCATCGACATTTTGCATTACAATGTCGGCGTCAGCATCGCTGGTGGCGATGCGCCTCTGCTCGACTTCACGGAAGAAGCCTTCGACCGCATCAGCGCTATCAATCTGCGCGGCGCCATCATGGCCTGCAAGCACGTCGTCCCGATCATGCGACAGCAACGCGCGGGCGCCATCACCATGATCTCATCACTTGCCGCATTGGAGAAGTATCCTTTTGTCGCGTACAAAGCGACGAAGGCGGCGATGATCGCCTTCATCCAGCAGGTGGCGATCCAGAACGCCGAGTATGGCATTCGCGCCAACGTGATCCTGCCCGGGCTGATGGATACGCCGATGGCGGTCGACACGCGCGCCCGCGTGAGCGGCAAGAGCCGCGCCCAGGTCGCGGCGGAGCGCGATGCCCGCGTGCCGCTGCGCCGCAAGATGGGCACGGCTTGGGATGTCGCCAACGCAGCACTGTTCCTCGCCTCCGACGAGGCTAATTTCATCACCGGCGTGGCGCTCCTCGTTGACGGTGGCGCCGCGCTCAATATCGGTTGAGCTCACCGGGCAGAGTTGAGATCGAATCGTGGATCACGTGATTGCTTTCCATCAGGGAGATCAAGGTCCAGGCTTTATTAACTTATGCGGAGGCGACTATGAGAGAAACGATCGCTTGCAAGCTTATTGTTCTTAGCTTTGTCCTGATTTTTGGTCTTCCGGCCGTCTCTCAAGCGCAAAAGCTTGTGGTAGGTTATTCCGGGATCACCGCGATTCAGGCGCCCTTCTGGATCATCAAGGACGCCGGCTACTTCAAGCAGGAAGGGTTGGATGCCAATCTCATTTATATCGCCGCCTCATCGACCATGGCGCAAGCGATGATGGCAGGCGAAGTAGCGATCTCCACCGCTAACAGCCAAGCCATCGTAGACACCGGCCTTCAGGGGGGTGATCTTGTGGCGGTGGGCGCGATCGTCAATTTCGTCGCCCTTTATGTGATAGCAGCGCCGGAAATCAAGACCGTTCAAGACCTCAGAGGCAAGCCTGTGGGGGTGACACGCTTTGGTGCCACCACGGACTTTGCGATGCAGATGTTTCTCCAAAAATATGGTCTTGAGCCGGTCCGCGACGTGCCGATCATTCAGATCGGCGTACTGCCAGAGTTGGCCGCAGGCTTGTCGAATAAATCCATCTATGCCGCGGCGATGTCCTATCCCATGGGGTTGGTGGCTCAACAGGCCGGGATGAAGATGTTGGCCAATTTAGCCAAGGAGCAGATTCCCTTTTTGCATCAGGGCCTCACGACGACGGCTAGATTTATGCGCGAGCGCAGGCCTCAGGCTAAGGCCTTCGTGCGCGCTTACGGAAAAGCAGTTCATTTCATGCATACCCGCAAAGAGGAGTCGAAGGCGATTGTTTCCCGCTACACCAAGGTCACGGATCCGGGCATGCTCGAGGGCACCATCCAATACGCCTACGACTTCGTTGAGAAGATCCCTCTGGTCAAGCGCGAAGCCATTCAAGTCACCTTGGACGAAAGTGGCAAGAAAAATCCCAAGGCCAAGCAAGCCAAGCTAGAGCAGTTCTATGACAACAGTTTGGTACAGGAATTGATCAACGAGGGCTTTTTCGCCTCCCTCTGGGGAAAATAACCAAGGGAACCCGAGTCTTGAATTATTTTAATTTCACTTAGCCGGCCAAAGACCGGTTTAGTACAAGAGATACGAACCTTTGAGGCAACAACGCTTTCTTGATCACCCCGCCCGCATCTTGAGCAGCGTCGGAATATCTATTGTTTCCTGATACCGTCGCAGTTTTTCTTCTTTACGCTGCGCGCCGAGCATGGCCATGCGGTCGGCGAGCTCGTTGCCTTCGATGCCGACATGGGCGGCGACGTGGGTGAGCTTCAGCTCTTCTTCAATGCGTCGGTAGATTGCGTAACAGTCCTGGATAATTTCCAGGTTTCTGATTTCGCCACCAGGTTTTTTCCAGCCTTTCTTTTCCCAGCTCCGTGCCCAACTGCGAATGCAGTTGACGGAGTACGCCGAGTCGCTGCACACCTCGACGGTGTTGCCGGTCTTGATTTCTGCTTCGGCCATGCGCAATGCGTGATAGAGGGCGTTCAGTTCGGCGGTGTTGTTGGTTCCCGTGGGATTGTACAGGCCAAACCACAATTGCGCGAGTTTGCCGGCTCGATACACCGCGATGCCGGAGCCGGCATTGCCGGGATTGGGTTCACAGGCACCATCGCAATAAATGCTGACATCGAATTGTTGAGAGGAATCGGCGGCACTGCGTTTGCCGTCCGGTGTGCGAGCTTTTTGCCTGCCGGTCGTTTTGGGCGGAACGCTTGCATAGCTCCCGCGACCAAAGGCTTGCTCTGCTTCCGCACGGGTCGGGAAGGACTTGAAGCGCGCCCCGGCATACTTCTCCACGGCCCGCTGAGTGGTCGCCCAATCCGTGAATACACCGGTCTGCCGTCCTGACCATACCACGTAAAATTTTTGCGCCATGCTGAGTCGATGTGCCT
>VBKE01000318.1:0-2881 GCA_005879605.1 Deltaproteobacteria bacterium | reverse complement strand
CGGGAGTTTCTAAGGTTTCCAGCCCGCCTGGGTCAGCTCACTGTCTGCTTTCTTGGCGAAGCTGAAATCGTAGGCGCGCTCGATGGGAACTTCCTTTGTGACTTTGAGGACCTCGCGAACGATGTCGAGATCGTTTTTCTGCGTTTCTTCGTCGACCACGCCGTTGGTCGTAAAAGTTCCGATCATGCCGTCGTAAGTGCGCGCGGCCAATTCCCTGTCTAACTCGGAAAATTTCATCATCGCATCCATCGCCACCGCGCGGTTCTGCTTGACCAAGCGCAGGGCTTTGAGCAGCGCACGCATGAATCCATGCATCAACTTGGGTTTCGCTTTGATGAATTGGTCATTGGTTGCTACCGTGCCCCAGGAATTTTTCACTTCTTTACCCAGATACAAGATCTCCTTCATGCCTTGATCGAGGGCGGCAAAGCGTTCCTCGGAACTCAATAGCCCCGCATCCACGACTCCCGACTGAAGCGCCGCAAGGCGCTGGCCCGGCGGCAGCGCGAGAAACGTCAAATCCTTGTTGGCGTCGAGGCCATACTTTGGGGCAACTTTTTTCAACATGAACGTCGCCACGGCGGCGATGCCGGTCACGGCGATCTTTTTATTCTTTAGCTCTTTGAAAGTGCTGTACTGGGGCCGGACCATCAGCCACTGCAGCACCTGATCGTTGACGGCCAGCACGGTTTTGAGCGGCGCATTGCCTTGAGTGACGGCGACCAGGGCGCTGCTCCCGGAACCAGTGAAATCCATTTCGCCGGCGAGCACGGCTTGAAGGCCGGTGGTGGATGCCATGACGACGATATTGAGATCGATCCCTTCCTCCCTCATATAACCCCGCTCTTTGGCGAGCGGAAAGATGATGAACTGAAACGACTTGGAAGGCAGGGTGACGTTGATTTTATCGAGGGCCAATGCCGATTGGCCGGGAAGCAGCAACACGCCGATCAGCAGCGACGAGATCATCGACGGGATGATTTTTTTCATTGTTCAGTCCCTCCTGGAAATAAGTTGCCGAGCAGGCACCGAAACCGGTCAGGCCCATATTATAAAAGACAATTTTCTATGTCGAGGGGAAATTTAAGGGTTCGAGGGGGTGTTGGTCCAGTTAGATAAAGATCTGTCACTGTCAGACTGTCTGAACCAGAAAAAGGTACCGGGAGTCTGTGTGCTCGGATTGTACTGAGTTCGACCAACCCCGCTACAACCGGCTTGCCACCACGACCGTCGCGCGCCAATTTTGCTGACACTAAATCGTATGCTTTCGCCCACTGGTCAGTGGTAGCATCAATCAAAAGCTGGAACCCGCGATGCGCACAGGATATAAACGCATTCACGAGCGGCTCTCAGTGCACTAAACTGGACAATCAGGTGGTGGTTCAGTTAGCTTAAGATCTCTCACGGAGTTTACCCTGAGTCATATCGAAGGGTTCGAGGTGACAGATCTGCGGCTTTGCTGTCGAGCGAAAGCGAGGAATCTTTCTCTTGATTGAGATTCGCCGCAAACTCTAACCGCACCAACTATCAACAATCGAAGGAGATCGTTAATCATGGAACAAGACTTCGTTGGTACCAAGCGTTGGATACGGCAGGCCACTCCCTATGAGATTTACATGGAGGAGCAAAATCTCCCCATCCATCGCGGCACGGTGGGGTTCTATGACATCCGCGACCTGACTTTGGGATCTTGGAAGCGCATGGGCGCTCAAGGCGCGTTCATTGAGCTTAACGGCTGCGGCGGACTCCAGGGGATGTACGTTATCGAGGTGCCCGGCGCAGGCGCCATCACTGCTGAAAAGCACATGTACGAGGAGATCTTCTACGTGCTCGAGGGGCGAGGCACGACGGAGATCTGGACCGGCGACGATGCGAACAAGAAGCAGTCCTTCGAGTGGCAGGCGGGTAGCCTCTTTTCTCCACCGCTGAATACCTGGCACCGAATCGTCAACGCCGCCTCCGGCTCTGCTCTATTACTTGGCGTGACCAACGCGCCGCCGATCTTCCACATGTACCGGAGTCAGGACGCGTTGTTCAATAACCCGTACCAGTTCAAAGATCGCTACGACGGGAGTGCGAATTATTTCAAAGCGCATACCGAGCTTGGAAAAGATCCGCGCCACGGCCGTGCGCGCAACTACGGTAATATTATCCCGGACGCGGACCGCGTGGAGCTGCCGCTCGATGGCCAGCGCGGCGTGGGGCACCGAACTTTCTTTTGGAGCCTGTCCGGGAATAGCTTTCAAGGGTTCATCGCGCAATACGCCCCCGGCCGCTATTCCCGATGTCACGCCCATGAAGCCGGCCCGGTGCTGCTGTGTCTAGGCGGCAAGGGCTACACCATCACGTGGCCTGGCGAGGCGGGGACGACGCCGTGGGCGGACGGCAAGGGCGAATTGGTCCAGCGACAGGACTACAAGCCTGGCGGCATCGTGAGCGCGGCGCCGGGCGATGCCGGCTGGTTTCACGGTCACTTCGGCGCATCCAAGGAACCTTTGCGTGTGCTGGCCTTCCTGGGCGGCTATCCTCGGCGAGTCAAGGGTGTACCGGGTGTCGATTGGCGGGGTTTGAATCTCGACATCAAAGAGGGCGGCAACACCATCGAGTACCGTGACGAGGACCCTCATATCCGCAGGATGTTCCAAGAGCAATTGGCAAAAGAAGGCGCAGACTTCAATATGCCTGAGGAAGTATATCTGTGAGTTGTTCGAGCGCGCTATTCTAGTGGCCCCTAACAGTTGATTCACGTCTAAGTTCGGAACCCTTCGACAAGCTGCTATGTGGATGTCAAGTCGCTAACGCACAAATGCTCTTATGTTTTTTCTTTCTCCTAAACCATCCCCGACCAAAGAGAGACTTGCTGCTATGCGTGGCACGGCAT